>DATDDZ010000231.1:0-12982 GCA_036523555.1 Gaiellaceae bacterium | reverse complement strand
GGCTTGATCCCTGCGGGCGTCGTCTGCGAGGTGATGGCCGAGGACGGGACGATGGCGCGCGTTCCCGACCTGATTCCCTACTGCGAGCGTCACGGGCTGAAGCTGGTCACGGTCGCCGACCTGATCGAGTACAGGCGCCGGCACGAGCAGCTCGTCGAGCGCGTGACGACCGTTCGGCTCCCGACGGCGTACGGCGAATTCTCAGCAGTCGCGTTCCGGGAGAAGCTGACGGGAAAGCATCACGTCGCGCTCGTCAAGGGCGACGTCGACGGCGCCGAGGACGTGCTCGTCCGCGTGCACTCCGAGTGCCTGACCGGCGACGTCTTCCATTCGCTGCGCTGTGATTGCGGCGAGCAGCTCGAGCAGGCGCTCGCCAGGATCGCCGCCGAGGACCGGGGCGTGCTGCTCTACATGGCCCAAGAGGGGCGCGGGATCGGCCTTCTCAACAAGCTCCGGACGTACGAGCTCCAGGAGAACGGGCTCGACACGGTGGAGGCGAACCTCGAGCTCGGCTTTGCGCCCGACATGCGCGACTACGGCATCGGCAACCAGATCCTCGCCGATCTCGGCCTGAGCACCATCCGGATCCTCACGAACAATCCCAAGAAGATCACCGGCATCGAGGGCTACGGACTGGAGGTCGTCGAGCAGGTGCCGATCGAGACCGACCCGACACCGGAGAACGCCCGCTATCTCGCCACCAAACGTGACAAGCTCGGGCACAAGCTCCATCACCAGGATCTGAAGTACGAGCCTCTGGAGGGCGAAGAGTGAGCGACCGGTGGACGAGCGACCCTGGACTTAGTGGCTCAGAGCCACTAAGTCCGGCCGAGGAGCTGGACGACCTCGACGACCTGGAGGACGAGGTCGAGGAGCCGGTCGAGGAGCCGGTCGTAGCCCAGGAGGAGGAGGCCGGGCCGGGCGAGCATGCGGAGGCCGAGCAGCACGCTGCCGGCGAGCTCGACGTCCCTCGCGACGTCAACGTGCTCGAGGGAACTCCGGATGGGAGCCGCCGGGGGGTCGCCATCGTCGCGTCGCGTTACAACGGCGAGATCACGAGCAAGCTCCTGAACTCCGCGCTCGAAGAGCTCTACGAGGCGGGTGTCAGGCGTGAGGCGATCACGGTGATGCCCGTTCCCGGCGCGTTCGAGCTCCCGCTCGCGGCGATGGCGCTTGCCAAGACCCGCCGCTACTCCTGTGTCGTCGCGCTGGGCTGCATCGTGCGCGGCGAGACTCCCCACTTCGACTTCATCGCCTCGGAGGCGGCGAGCGGCCTTCAGCTCGCAGCGCTCGAGACCGGCGTGCCGGTCGCGTTCGGCGTGCTCACGGTGGACGTCGTCGAGCAGGCTGAGGCTCGCGTCTCCAAGGGAGCCGAGGCCGTCCGCACCGCGCTGGAGATGGCGGACGCATTCGCGCAGCTCCGCGCGTCGGCCCGGGGCTGAAGCCCCCGGTTTCGCAGACGGGCGCTTTCGCGGACGGGCGCTTCGCGCCGCTACACTGCGCGCCCGATGTCAAAGGTCTGCGCCATCTGCGGGAAGAAGCCCGGCTTCGGCCACAACCGGAGCCATTCGATGGTGGCCACGAAGCGGCGCTTCAACCCCAACCTCCAGCGCGTCCGCATCCTCCTGAAGGGCAAGGCGACTCGGGCCTACGTCTGCACCCGCTGCCTCAAAGGCGGCAAAGTGCAAAAGGCCATCTAGGGCCACTCGCCGACGACGGACCGGGCGGGGCGGAGCACCGCGCCGGCAACTTCCCGGTCGGGCGATCGGTCTAATCGGTTCGTGGAGGGGGTTTTTTCGCTCTCGTCGCCGCTCGGGCAGATCAGGATCTCGCACGAGGCGGTCGCGCAGATCGCCGGACGCGTCGCCGCCGAGGCGTACGGCGTCGTCGGCATGGCGCCGCGCGGTACGCGCGACCGGCTCCCGCTCCGCGACCGCCTGCGACAGGGGATCGCGGTCGGCGGCGACGCCGACGGCGACGTGACGATCGAGCTCAGCGTGATCGTCGAGTACGGCCTCAACCTCGCGGAGGTCGCATCGACGCTTCGCAATCGCGTGCGCTACGAGGTCGAACGCCTGACCGGGTTGCGGGTGGCAGAGGTCGATGTCCGGATCCAAGACGTGAAAAGCTCCAGCGCGTGAGCGACCTCCCGTTCGTGAAGGAGCTGGCCCGGGGCGCGCTCAACTCGCTCGAGCGCAGCCGCCGCCGCATCGACGACCTCAACGTGTATCCCGTTCCGGACGGCGACACCGGCACGAACCTGACGCTGACGGCACGCTCGGTCGTCGACCAGCTCAACGGCTCGACGGCGGATGATCGGCCCGGGCTGGTGAAGGAAGTGACTCGGTCGGCCCTGATGGGCGCGCGGGGCAACTCGGGCGTGATCCTGTCGCAGATCGTGCGCGGCGCGGCCGAGACGCTCGGCGCGGACGGTGAGATCGACGCCGCGATCGTGTCGCGCGCGTTCCGCTCGGCGAGCGATGCCGCGTATCGCGCAGTGCGGCAGCCGGTCGAGGGGACGATGCTGTCGGTCATCCGCGAGATGGCCGAGGAGGGTGAGCAGGCAGCGGTCAACGGGATCACGAATGCCGAGTTCTTGAAGGTGCTCGTCCGCCGTGGTGAGGAGGCGGTCGATCGCACACCGGAGCAGCTCGAGGTGCTGCGCGACGCCGGTGTCGTCGACGCAGGGGGCGCCGGTCTCCTGGAGATCGTTCGCGGTCTCGCCGCGGTCGTTTCCGGCGAGCCGCTGCCCGAGCCGGTGCCGGGGCCGCGGGAGCTCGGGATCGAGGCGGTCCACCAGGAGCTCTCCCGGTATCGCTACTGCACGACGCTCGTGATCGAGGGAGAGAACCTCGACAGCGACGCGATCGAGCGCGAGCTCGAGCAGCTCGGCGACTCACTCCTCGTCGTCGGCGACGCCGAGGCGCTGAAGGTCCACGTCCACACCGACGAGCCGGGCCGCGTCCTCGCCCTCGGCACCGGCCTCGGGATCATCGACCGGGTCGAGATCGCGAACATGCACGAACAGACGGCGGAGCGAGAGAAGCGGCTGCTCGTGGCCGTGCCCGACGCGGGGCCGGCGGCGAGCGGGGTGGTCGCGGTGGTCGCAGGCGACGGCAACCGGCGTCTCTTCGAGAGCCTAGGCGCGACGCAGATCATCGAGGGGGGCCAGACGATGAATCCGGCGACGTCGGACATCGTCGCCGCAATCGAATCGCTCGACGCCGACGGCGTCATCGTCCTGCCCAACAACTCGAACGTGATCCTCTCCGCACAGCAGGCGGCCGGTCTCGCCGCCAAGAAGGTCGAGGTCGTTCCGAGCGCGTCCATACCGGCCGGCCTGGCCGCGATGGTGGCGTTCTCTCCTGAGCGTTCCGCCGCCGACAACGCCGACGAGATGCGGGGGATCCTCGGAGACGTGAGCACCGGCGAGGTGACGATCGCGTCCCGGGACGTCGAGCTCAACGGGCTCGACGTGCGCAAGGGCGCGTGGCTCGGGCTGGCGGACGGCGCGGCCGTCGCCGGCGGGCCGGATTTCGAGGAGGTCGCGGCCGCCGTGGCCGAGCGGCTCCTGTCGGAGCCGCGCGGAGTGCTGACGCTCCTGACGGGCGCCGACAAGCCAGAGCTGGAGGGTCTGCTGAGGCGCATCACCGAAGCTCACCCCGACCTCGAGCTCGAGATCCAGGCCGGCGGACAGCCGCACTACCCGCTGCTCCTCTCCGCGGAATAGCCCTCGCACCCTGAACGGCGTCGGCTCCAGCCCGGCGAAGCCGGGCTTCGCCACCGCCTCGGGCCGCTGGACGTGCTCCAGCCTCCAGGCCGTGCAGCTCGAGCACTGTCCTGTCGGCCTGCGCGCGCCCAGCGGCCCGTCAGGGCACGAGGGGCGGACTAGAGTGCCGACGGCGTCGGCTCCAGCCCGGCGAAGCCGGGCTTCGCCACCGCCTCGGGCCGCTGGACGTGCTCCAGCCTCCAGGCCGTGCAGCTCGAGCACTGTCCTGTCGGCCTGCGCGCGCCCAGCGGCCCGTCAGGGCACGAAGGGCGGACTAGAGTGCCGACGGTGTCCGCTCCAATCCGGGTCCTCCTGGTCGAGGACAACCAGGTGTTCCTCGAGGCCCTGGAGCTGCTGCTCGGGCTTCAGGGGGATCTCGAGGTCGTCGGGACCGTGGCCGAGGGCTCGTCGGCGGCCGCGGCCGTGCGCGAGCATCGGCCCGACGTCGTCCTGATGGACTACCGGCTGCCCGGGATCGACGGCGTGCAGGCCACGAGGGCGGTGCTCGACGCCTCGCCGGACGTCTCGGTCGTATGCCTCACCGCGTCGGCGAACCATCGCGAGGTCGACGCCCTCATCGAGGCGGGCGCGGTGGACTGCCTGTCGAAGGATCAGGAGCTCGACGAGATCGTGGCTGCGATCCGGCGAGCCGCATGAATCTCTCGGCGGACAACACCGCCATCGTGGTCGACTCGACCGCCGATTTTCCCGAGGCGCAGGCACGCTTTCCGAACTGGCGGGTCGTTCCCCTGTACGTGCGCTTCGGAGACGAGAGCTACCGCGACTACGTCGAGCTCTCGCCGGAGGAGTTCTACGCGCGGCTGCGCACCGCTGACGACCTGCCGACGACGTCGCAGCCGACTCCGGGCGATTTCCTCGCCGCTTATGAGGAGCTAGGCGGCTACGAACGGATCTACTCGCTTCACATCTCGTCCGCGCTCTCGGGCACGTACCAGAGCGCGACCACGGCGGCGGCCGAGGTCGGGGACAAGGTGCGCACGGTCGACACGGAGAGCGCGTCCGCGGCGATCGCGATGCTCGGGCTCGCGATCCAGCGGCGTCTCGAGCGAGGCGCGACCGACGAGGAGGTCGGCGCGCTGATCGAGCGCTTCCGCGAGGAGGCGCGGTTGATCTTCACCGTCGACACGCTGGAGTTCCTGCGTCGCGGCGGCCGCATCGGGCGTGCGAGCGCCTGGGCGGGGGAGCTCCTGCACGTGAAGCCGATCCTCACCATCGAGCGCGAGGTGATCCCGTTGAAGCGCGTCCGAGGGAACCGCAAGGCGGTTCAGGAGTTCGTTTCCGCGTTCACCTCGGGGAGTGAGGACCGGCCGAGCCTGAAGGTCGGGATTGCCCACGCGGATGCGCCGGACCGGGCCGAGCAGCTCCGCAAGATGGTGCATGCCGAGCGGCCGCAGGCAGAGATCGAGATCGTGACGACTCTCGGCGCAGTGGTGGGAACTCACGCCGGTCCGGGCACGGTCGGCTTTTTCTGGTTCGACGACGCGTAGCTCGCGTCAGTCGTCGTTGCGGTCGTGCTCGATCGGGCCCGTTCGCGGACGGACGACGTCCGCGGGGGCCGCCGGTAGGTTCGCGCGCGGAGAGAGCTTCCCGATCGGGTCGTCGGCGGCCGCGGCGTAGTTGAGCAGCGCGAGATTCGCTGCAAGAGCGCCCGCCGCGGCGACGAGGACGAGCGCGGTGATCGCGAGCAGCCGGGTCACGCGGCCAACGCTAGCTCACGTCGCAGCTTGCCGATCTCCGTCGAGCGGTTCGCTCCCAGCACGGCGAGCAGGCGGCCGTCTTCGCCGTAATAGCGGGCGAGGAAGCTGTCCCCGTCGCCGTCGAGCTCGACCGTCGAGGTTCCGCGCGTGTCTCCGGCGAGTTGAAGGCGCAGGCCGAACTGGTCCGACCAGAAGAACGAGGGCGGCCTCGGCGGCGGCTCGACGCCAAGCAGTCGGTGGGCGACCGCGGCGCCGTCGACCGCAGCGCTCGTCCAGTGCCCCGGCCCGCCGGCGGCATCGCCGCAGACGTGCACGTGCGGCGGGGAGCTTCCGCCCGTCAGTTCTCTGACCGGCTCGACGCCGACCGCGACGAGCGCGGCGTCGCACGCGATCTCGGGCCCGTCTCCAAGCTGCACGGCCGCCAGCTTGCCGCGGGCGTCGGTTCTCAGGCCGGTCGTTGTCGAGCTCACCCGGAGGTCGACTCCGCAGCTGCGAGAGCGCTCGGCGAGCAGGTGCGCGACCTCGCTCCCGAGCAATCCAATGAACGGCGCTTCGCTGGCTTCGAGGACGGTCACCTCGACACCGAGCGCCCGGGCGGTCGAGGCGACCTCGGCGCCCACGAAGCCGCCGCCGATGATCGCGAGCCGCCGTCCGGGCTCGAGCGCGGAGCGCAGCCGCTCCGCGTCTCTGATCGACCGGAGCACATGAACTTCTTGGAGCGCCGGCAGCGGCATGCGCCGCGGCCGTGCCCCAGTCGCGACGACGAATCGATCCCACCCGAGCTCGTCGCCGTCGTCCGTAACGGCGACACCCGCCCTCAACGCGGTGACTCGCCGGCCGAGCACGAGCTCGATTCCCTGCTCGGCCCAGAAAGCGGGCGGCCGGAGCGCGAGCTCGTCCGGCTCGCGCTCCCCGTACAGGAACTGCTTCGAGAGGGCAGGCCGCTCATACGGCGGCATGCGCTCGTCGCCGACGAGCACGATCCGCCCCTCGAATCCGAGCGCCCGGAGCGTCTCGGCGCAGCGCGATCCGGCCAGCCCGGCTCCGGCGATCACGATCCTGTTCATGCGGCTTCCTGCTCCACGACGAAGATCGCCCCCATCGGACAGGCCGCCGCGGCTTCGAGCACGGCTTCGTCGTCACTCCCGCCGACGCGGGCACGTGCGATTCCACCCGGCTCCAGCTCGAAGAGATCAGGTGCGAGCTCGGCGCAGGCGCCGAAGCCGCTACACAGTGACTGGTCGATCACGATTCGGTACACGGTCGTCTCCTTTCGACTTGGTCGTAACGGTCAGGACGCGCCAGGCGGTGGCGACGGCGACGGCGAACACCGCGCCCAGGTAGAGCGCCATCGCCCAGCGGTGGGTGGAGTCCGTCCCCGCCGCCAGTCCGTGCGCCGTCGCGAATGCGAAGATTGCGTACGTCGCCCAGTGCAGCCGCCGCCACGTCCGGGCGCCGATTCGCTTCCGGAAGGGAAAGGACACGATGATGATGGCCGCCAGCTCGGAGGCGAGCACGCCGAGCGCGGTTGCGATCGGACGGTAGCCCGACAGGCCCGGTACGAGCAGCCCGCCGAGACCGATGTGGATCGTCCGGTCCAGCATCAGCGTCACTCCGTGGATCGCCAGGGCGCCGAGCGCGAGCCATGAGAGGAACCTGTGCGTGTCGGTCGCGGTTGCGGCCCGGACGGCCCGGCCGAACGGCCTCGACTTCACCGTGAGGCCGGCGAGGACGGACAGGGTCAGGAGAACGTACGCGGTGATCCCGCTCGCGCGCGCGAGGATCCAGAAGGTCGGGTCCTTCATCGGAGCCCTCCCGCGAGGAGGGTGCTGCCGGCCTTGGTCGTGATCACCTTCATCACGAGGTCCTCGTGATCGTGAGCGGCGGCAGCGTCACGACCCGGACCGACGGCGCCGGCCCGGACGCCAGCTGGGCCTGCTTGGCAGCCGCGATCTGCGCCTGACGCGCGTGGAGTTGCTTGCGGTAGACCGCCCAGCGGCGGTTCACGATGCGGCGGACCGCAACGCTTTCGTGGCGAATGCGCTGCTCGCGGGCTGCCAGCGCCGCGATGCGCGGGTCGGCCTTTGCACTCGTCGCCCAGGGGTGCGCGGCTACGACGGCCCAGGTCAGGAAGAAGACGAGGAGCGCGAGGGCAAGCGCGTAAAGCCTGCCGACATGACTAGTCACCGGAGCTCTCCGATTCCTGCTCGTGCTCTCCACCACCGGCGCGGTGCTTGAGGATGATCACGGGCGCGGGCCTGCGGTACACGACCTGGCTTGCCGCGGCGGGCGCAGCCGCCGCGCCCGCCGACGGGGTGTGCGGAAGTGCCGGCGGGCGATTTTTCAGCGCGCGAGCGAGAGCTCGCTCTACCGAGTCGAGCTTCTTCGAGCGCACGGCGATCGCATGGTCGGAGGGACGGGCGGTGCTGCGTGCTGCACTGCGTGCTGCGCCGATTCCGGTCGTCTGTGTGGCGGCGACGACGCCGACGACGGCGGCGAGACCGAGGACGAGTGCGACTGCAAGGATGTGGATCTTCTGCATCGGGACACCTCCTGTGGACGTCTCCGACGGTAGGCGAGCGCGCGCAACGCGCGGGCCAGCGCGGGACCAGGATGTGCAAGCGAACGGCAAGGATTCGGCAAAGTCGCCGGGTGGGCCGCCCGGGTCGGGCAGGATGAGGGCGTGCGTGTGCTGCTCGTGGAAGACGAGGAGGCGATTGCGGAGCCTCTCGCGGAGGGCCTTCGCCGCGAGGGCTACGTCGTTACCGTCGCCGGGACCGCCGCCGACGCGCTCGCGGCGGAGGAGGCGGACGTGGTCCTCCTCGATCTCCGGCTGCCCGACGGCGACGGGCTCGACGTCTGCCGTGCTCTCCGTGCCCGCTCCGCGGTGCCCATCATCGTCGTGACCGCAAGAGGCGAGGAGGCCGACCGTGTGGTCGGGCTCGAGCTCGGGGCCGACGACTACGTCGTGAAGCCGTTCGGGATCCGGGAGTTGATCGCCCGCATCCGTGCCGTCACCCGCCGCGCGCAGGGACGCGAGGTCGTGGGGCCTGTCCGTGTCGGCAACCTCGAGATCGACGAGCGCGGTCGCCGCGCACGACGCGACGAGCAAGAGCTCGAGTTGACCCCGAAGGAATTCGACCTCCTGCTCGCGCTCGCGCGTGATCCAGGCGCGGTCGTGACGAGGCGGCGCCTGCTCGAGGACGTCTGGAACACGAGCTGGTACGGGTCGAGCAAGACGATCGACGTGCACGTCGCTTCGCTACGGCGGAAGCTCGGAGACCCGGGAGTGATCGAGACCGTCCGCGGCGTCGGCTTCCGTCTCCAGGCGTGAGCCGCCGGGTCCTGCTCGGCTTCCTCGGTCTGACCCTCGTCATACTGGTCGCGCTCGAGATTCCGCTCGGAGTTCAGAACGGCCGCACCGAGAGGCGTAACGTCCAGGCGAAGGTCGAACGCGACGCCGTCGCGCTCGGCTCGATCGCCCAGGACGCTCTACGCACGTCCTCGCGGTCGCAGCTGCGCGGCGTTGCCGCGATCGCCTACCGGTACCGGCGCGACACCGGAGGCCGCGTTATCCTCGTCGACAAGCGGGGCCTCGCGCTCGTCGACACCGATCCGACGACCACCGTTGTCGAGAGCTTCGCCTCCCGCCCGGAGATCCGCAGTGCGTTGCGCGGCGTCGTCGCCTCTGGAACGCGGCCGTCGAAGACGTTGCACTCCGATCTTCTCTACGTGGCGGTGCCGGTCGCCTCCGGCGGCCGGATCGAAGGGGCGGTGCGCATCACGTACCCGCTGTCGACGATCGACGCACGCGTGCGGCGCTACTGGCTCATCCTCGCGGCGATCGCGGGCGTCGTGCTGGCAGCGGCGGTCGTCGTCGGGATGCGCATGGCGGCCTTCGTGGTCGGGCCGCTGCGGCGTGTCGAGAGCGCCGCTGCGGCGGTTGGGAGCGGCAGCCTCGACGCGAGAGCCCCGGAGGACAGCGGGCCCGCCGAGGTGCGGTCGCTCGCGTCCGTCTTCAACGACACGGTGACGCGGGTCTCGCAGCTGGTCACCTCCCAGAGGCAGTTCGCGGAGGATGCGTCGCACCAGCTGCGTACGCCGCTGACGGCGCTTCGCCTTCGACTCGAGAACCTGGAGCGGGACGTCGGGAGCGAAGGGCGCGCGGATCTCGAGGGAGCCCTCCGGGAGGTCCACCGGCTGGGGGCGCTGGTGGACGATCTGCTCGGGCTGGCGAGGAGCGGGGCAACCACAGTTCCGGCCGGGTCGGTCGAGCTCGGCCGGCTCGCGCGTGAGCGCATCGAGGCGTGGTCGGCTCTCGCGGCCGAGCGGAGCGTCACGCTCGCTGCCGATCTCGACGGCGAGACCTTCGCCCGTGCCGCCGAAGAGCGAGTGCGCCAGGTCGTCGACAACTTCGTCGAGAACGCCGTCGAGGCTTCTCCGAGCGGGGGCACCGTGACACTCGTCGCGCGTGCCGCTCCGCCGTGGGTCGAGCTTCGGGTCCGCGACGAGGGCCGCGGCCTGAGCGCCGAGGATCGCGAGCGGGCCTTCGATCGGTTCTGGCGCGGCCGGGCGGGAGAGGGCAGCGGGCTCGGGCTCGCGATTGCGCGCTCCCTCGCTGAGGCGGACGGCGGCGAGGTGGAGCTCGTCCCGGGGCCGGAGGGCGGGCTCGACGCCGTCCTCCGCCTCCGTCCGGACCGGTCCGTAGATTCGCCGGGGTCCTGGCTGCGCAGGTGACAACGACCCGTTGCCCGGCCGGGTTCGCGGGCGTGGACCCGCCGCCCGAGTGGCCGCTCACGAGAGCCTGGCCCCGGCCGGACGAGCTCGACCGCGACCTTGAAACGCTCGACGGTGTCGGCCCCGCTGTGAGGAAGAAGCTCGAGCGTCTCGGGCTGCGCACGGTGGGCGAGCTGCTCTCCCACAGTCCCTTCCGCTACGAGCTACCCGTGCCGGAGAAGCGCATCGCCGATCTCGCCGCCGACGAGGACGTCGCGATCGCGGGTGAGGTGCTGTCGGTGTCGAAGCGACGTCGCGGCCGCCTTCAAATGCTGACCGCGCGGGTGAGCGACGGGACCGCGGCGATCTCCGCGACATGGTTCAACCAGCCCTGGCTCGAGCCGCGGCTGCAGCCCGGGACACCCGTGCGGCTGCGGGGACGGCAGGGGAAATACGGATTCGACGTCCGCAGCTTCGACATCGGCGACGGCGACGCGACCGCCGACTTCGCGCCGATCTACCCCGCAAGCGAGGAGATCACGACCAAGAAGCTGCGTGAGCTCGTCGGAGCCGCACTCCCGCGATCGCTCCCCGATGCGCTGCCGGCCGAGCTGAAGGAACGTGAGGACCTCCCGCAGCGGGTCGACGCGCTCTGGGCCCTGCATCGTCCTCGTTCTCTCGACGAGGCAGAACGAGGACGTCGCCGGCTCGCGTTCGACGAGCTGCTGCTGCTTCAGATCTGGCTCGCGCAACGGAGGCGGGAACGCGAGACCGAGGTCGCGCCGGCGCTCGGAGACGCGGGCGACCTGATCGCTCGTTATCGCAACGCGCTGCCGTTCACGCTCACCGACCACCAGGAGCGCGCGATCTCCGAGATCGACGCAGACCTGCGTCGAGCGGTGCCGATGCAGAGGCTCCTCCAGGGAGACGTCGGGTCGGGCAAGACGGTGGTCGCGCTGTATGCGCTCCTGCGTGCGGTGGAGGCGAAGCGGCAGGGCGCGCTGATGGCACCGACCGAGACGCTTGCCGAACAGCATTTCCTGACGCTCGACGGGCTCTGTCGCGATCTCGGCGTGTCCTGCGCTCTTCTCACGAGCTCGTCGGCGAAGCGGGAGCGCGAGCTCGCGCATGCTGCCGACATCGTGGTGGGGACTCACGCACTGATCCAGGAAGGCGTCGAATGGCGCGACCTCGCCGTCGCGGTGGTCGACGAACAGCATCGGTTCGGCGTGGCGCAGAGGAGGGCTCTAGCGGGTTCGCGTGGTGGACTGGGGGTTAACGGGGCGCAGGCGGAGCCCGCGCCCCTCTCAAGCGGCAGCGCAAGCGCTGCCGCGGGCGTGGCGCAGCGGAGAGCTCTTGCCGAGGGCCGCTCGCCGCACGTCCTCCACATGACGGCGACACCGATCCCGCGCACGCTCGCGCTGACGATCTACGGCGACCTCGCAGTTTCGGAGATCGCCGAGCCGCCGAGAGACCGAAAACCGATCACGACCGCGTGGGTGGGCGAGGAAAGGAGCGCATCCGCGTACTCACGGCTGCGCAGGCACCTGGACGCCGGGCGGCAGGCGTACGTCGTGTGCCCGCTCATCGAGGAATCGGAAACGACCCAGGCCCGCGCAGCCGAGGCCGAAGCCGAGCGCCTCCGGCGAGGCGAGCTGCGCGGTTATCGCATCGGGCTGCTGCACGGCAGGTTGCGCCCGGCAGAGCGTCGCGAGCTGATGGCGCGCTTCAAGGCCGGTGAGCTCGACGTCCTCGTAGCGACGACCGTGATCGAGGTCGGAGTGGACGTCCCGAACGCGACCATCATGATCGTCCAGGAAGCGGACCGGTTCGGGCTCGCCCAGCTCCATCAGCTGCGCGGCCGTGTGGGCCGCGGCGCGGAGCAGTCGTACTGCCTACTCATCTCTCGCGCGCGCGAGGACCTGACAGACGCCGCTGTCGCCCGGCTCGAGGCACTCGTGGGCACCACCGACGGCTTCGAGCTCGCCGAGGTCGATCTCGACATCCGAGGTGGCGGCCAGTTGCTCGGAACCCGCCAGTCCGGGCTCACCGACCTGCGTTTCGCGCATCTGCGGCGCGACCGTCCGCTGCTCGAGCGGGCCCGAAGCCTGGCCGAGGAGCTCGTCGACGTGAGCGGCCCGCTCGCGGACGAGGTCGAGGGCGCGTTCGCCTCCGAGGAGTCGGCCCCACTGGCTTAGTGTCCGTGGTAATGGACGCGGAAGTCACGATGGTCGTCGAGAGCTACACGCATGGCGAGGGCTCCTCGCTCGACCGCCTCGCGCTCGCGCTCGACGCGGCAAGGAGGATGATCGAGGAGCACGGCAACGGCGAACTGCTCGTCGCGGATTCGAGCGCCGATCCGGCGCTCGCCGCGCTTCTGCGCGAACGATTCCCCGAAGCGCGGAGGGTCGATGCCGCCGGCCTCGGTTACGACGAGGCCAAGATGAAGGCAGCCCACGAAGCCCGCGGGGAGTACGTGCTCTACCTCGACGGCGACTGTATCCCCGCACAGGGCTGGCTCGATCGTCACCTGGAGACGCTGGCGAAGGGAGCTGCGGGAACCGGCGGCTTCACCCGCTACGACGGCGGCTTTCTCGGCGCGGTCGAGTCGGTCATGGACTTCGGCTTCTTGCTGCCGGTCGGGGAGCGCCCGCTGCCGTGTTACGCGTTCAACAACTCGGGGTTCCGTCGGGACGAGCTGCTCGCGAAGCCGGTCCCGGGCGGACCGCTTCGCTGCCGCTGCTACGCACACGCGCAACTCATGCGACGGGCGGGAACG
>DATDDZ010000230.1:0-2148 GCA_036523555.1 Gaiellaceae bacterium | reverse complement strand
GCAAATACGCCCAGCTTGGCCGGCTGCAAAGCGTCGCCTCGCGTCGTCCTCAGTCGCGCCCGTACTTGACCCAGTACGAGCGCTCCCTGCGTCCTTGCGAGGCTCGCTTGTTCGCCGGCCAATCAAGACCGTACTTACGGCCGGAAGCACTAGGCCCAGGGCAGCTCTTGCCAGTCGGGCGGCCGGCCCGGCAGCCACTTCGTGAACGGGGCGTAGGCCTCGGCCGGCGAGCTCGTCTCGTTCTCGACGCCGGCACGGTGCCGCAACGCGACCTCGGAGCACGGGTAGACGATGCTCTTCTCGCCGCCTCGCCCTCCGGTCATGAAGATCAGACACGGACCGTCGCCGGCGCCGACGAACCCGTGCTCGGTCTCGGCCGGACAGTGGACGAAGTCCCACGCCTTCAACGGGCGCTCCTCTCCCTCGATCAGCAGCAGGCATTCGCCTGCGAGGACGAGGAAGTCCTCCTGGTTCGACTCGCGGTGATAGAGGCCGCCCGGACGGCCCGGGTAGAGGACGCCGAGGGTGAACCCGACCTCGGTGAACGGGGCCGCATCTCCTTCGAAGACGCATGCGTGGCCGAGGGACTCGTTCGTCACCCACGCCGCGTCGCGCACGTTGACGACGAACCAGCCCTCGTCCGCGGCCACCAGTCCGGCATCCGACTCGACGAGCTTCGCCTCGTTCACCAAATCGCTCCTTTCCTACCGTTGTCCCGAGGCTCGGAGGACGAGCTGCAATGACCGCTCGGGGCCGGGCCAATGCTCGCGGACGAGCGCATCGCCACCGGAGTGAACCAGGTGCCGCAACACGAGTGCGAGAATGATCGCGTCGTCGAGTTGGCCCGCGACGGGAATGAAGTCGGGCACGAGGTCGAAGGGAAGGGCGAGGTACCCCAGCAGGCCGACGAGCAGAAGCTTGCGCCTCCGGGGAACTCGAGGATCACGCAGCAGCCGGTGGACGAGGACGACGCAGTCCGGGATGAATCCGGCCAGCGCCCGCGCCTCCTCCCGCCGCCCTACAGCGAAGAGAATCAGGACGAATCCCACCCAGACGAGCACGAGCACTCCCAGGGCGGCGCCCGCCCAGGCCCACCAGGTCAAGACGGCTAGGCGACGGCGAAGCGCTTGGCGGCGCGGGCCCTGGCCCGCTCGGCCTCGACCTCGCGGTCGCGCGGCGCCGCGTTGGTGACGAGCTCGGCGAGCAGCCTCGCTGTCGCCTCGCTCACCTCGCCGACCGCGCGGGCGAAAGCTTCCTCGTTCGCCTTCGACGGCCTGGCGAAGCCGCTGACCTTACGGACGTACTGGAGCGCGGCCGACCGCACCTCTTCGTCGGTCGCTGGGGGCTCGTAGTTGAAGAGCGTGTGGATGTTCCGGCACATGCCGACATCCTACGGACCTGCGGCGCGGCTCCGTGTCAGCGCGCCTCGAGGTAGCGAAGCAACGCCGGCACTCGCCGGTGATCGCTCTCTGCGTCACGAGCTGCGCTGCGCGTATCGGCAGAAGAGGCGGCCTCGTTTTAGCCGCGAAACCCGACTCGTGCATGTGAGCCGTCGCAGAAGGGCTTGTTCTGCGACTGGCCGCAGCGGCAGAGCGCGGCCCGCTCGAGCTCGGCCAGCTCGGTTCCGTCGTCTGCGAGCACACGCAGGTGGCCGCGCAGGAGCAAGGGCCCGTTCTCGAGGACGCGAACCTCGGCGCGGTCGTCTGCGACAACAGTCGTCGGCTTTGCCACTTTCCGGCTCCGAAGCGCTCCCGAAGGACACTGTGCGACCGCCGCCTCGACCGCATCCGTGTTCGCGGCGTGGACGTTCACCCACGGCCGCGCCTGCGGGTCGAACACCGCCGGGAGGGCGGCGACGCAGTTCCGCGAGTGGTAGCAGAGAGACGGCCGCCACTCGACGACGATCTCCTCGGTCGCATACTCGCGAGCGGGCGTAACGATTTGCTCGCTCATCGCCGTGCCCCGCTGATCGGCGTCGCGCGCTCGAGGATGATGCCCGGCGCGTCGGCCTCGCGGGCGGGACGATGCTCGTAGTAGCGCTGCCGGTGGCCCGATGCGTACGGCGTTGCCTCGTACCGCTCGAGATAGGCGAAGATCGCGCGCGTGCCCTCGAGGAACTCCCCGTCCTCCGTCTCGAGCACAGGGATC
>DATDDZ010000229.1:0-9418 GCA_036523555.1 Gaiellaceae bacterium | reverse complement strand
GGGCGAGGAGCGCGGGGTCGCCGACGTCGTCATCCGCTACCTGCGCGATCTCGGCCTCGCCGTCGACGAGGACGACGCCGGCACGAAGGTCGGCTCGACGATGGGGAACCTCTACTGCCGCCTCGAGCCGACGAACGGGGACGGCACCCCGCTCTTCCTCTGCGCACACCTCGACACCGTCCCCCCTGACGGCAAGCTCGAGCCCGTGATCGAGGAGGGCGTGGTGCGAAACGCCGGGGGGACGATCCTCGGTGCCGACAACAAGTCCGCGGTGGCCGTGATGCTCGAGAGCGCGCGGCGCGTGCTGGCGGAGAACCGGCCACATGGAGGCCTCGAGCTGCTGTTCACCCCGAAGGAGGAGGTCGGCCTTCTCGGTGCGATCGCGTTCGACCACGAGCGCCTTGCTGCTCGCGTCGGCTACGTGTACGACCAGGCCGCCCCGATCGGCGACGTCATCCTCGGCGCACCGCACTCACAGGCCATGGAAGTGCGCTTCCACGGCAGGGCGGCGCACTCCGGGATGTACCCCGAGGAGGGGCGCTCTGCGATCGCCGCGGCGGCCCGCGCGATCTCGGATCTGCGTCTCGGCCGGCTCGACGAGGAGACGACGGCGAACGTCGGCCTGATTCAGGGGGGCACCGCGGGCAACATCGTCCCGGAGTGGTGCACGCTCGACGCCGAGGCCCGGTCGCACGACGAGCGCAAGCTCGCGGAGATCGTGCAGGAGATGCTCGATGCGTTCTCGTTCGCCGCCGGGCTCGAGGATTGCGAGGTCGAGACGAAGGTGTCGAAGACCTACCGCGGCTACCGCTTCAAGCAACAGGATCCGGTCGTCCGGCTTGCGCACGCTGCGCTCGAGCGGGCTGGGTACACGCCCGCATACGGGTTGAGCGGCGGCGCCGCCGACGCGAACGTCTTCAACGACCGCGGACTGGCATGCGTGAACCTCGCCAACGGCATGCAGGACATCCACACGCCGGACGAACGGATCGAGGTCGAGGATCTCGAGGGGATGGTCGAGGTGACGCTCGCGCTCGTGGACGTCGCGCGCGATGTTGACGCTTAGGCGCGGCCGCGTCACCGCCGTTGTCGAGCGGCACGAGGGCCTGGCTCGGCTCGAGGTGGATGGTGTCCCGTGCGTCGCATATCCGCGACAGACAGGCGCGGTGGCGCTCGGCGACGAGGTGCTCGTGAACGTCCAGGCGCGCGAGCTCGGGCTCGGGTCGGGAGGATTCGACGTCCTCTACGCCAACCTCACCCGCGGGCTCGAGCTGCCGGCCGTCGAGGGAGCGCATGTGATGAAGCTCCCCTACGCGCCGGGACAGCTGGCCGTCGGCCACGCAGAGGAGGGACGCGAGTTGCCGGAGACCCTGGACGGCCTGCCGGTCGTCTGCTGCTCGCTGCACAGCCAGGTTGCTCCCGTCTGTGCGGGCTTCGGCCCTGGACTTCGCGTCGCCTATGTCCAGGTGCCGGGCGGCGCGCTTCCCGTCTCGTTGTCGGACACCGTGCGCCGCCTGCAGGAGCGCGATCTGATCGGAGCGGCCGTCGCAGTCGGGGCGTGCGTCGACGGTGACGTCCACTGCGTGTCGGTCGCGTCGGCGTTCCTCTGGGCCATGGCCGAGCGGTTCGACGCAGTCATCTGCGGAATCGGCCCGGGGATCGTCGGGACCGGCTCTGCGTTCGGTCACGGAGGCGTCGCTGCCGCCGAGGCTGCGAACGTCGCTCATGCCCTCGACGGCGTGGCCGTCCTCGCAGTGCGCGCGTCGGAGGCAGACGCGCGGGAGCGCCATCGAGGTGTCTCACATCACACGCAGGCCGTGCTGCGGCTCTGCCTCGGCCGGGTGCACGTTCCGTGGCCGGCCGGACGTGAGGCTCCTGCCTGGCTCGAGTCCCGGGCGGAGATCGACGTCGATGGTTGGCAGGAGGCGTGCGAAGGTCTCTCGCTCTCCCACATGGGCCGCGGTCCCGGCGACGATCCGCTCTTCTTTGCCGCCGCGTTTGCCGCTGGTCGTTTTGCCCGTCGGCTCTCGGCCTGATGGAGGAACGCCGTCTAGGCCCGGTCGTGGGCCTCGGAACATGGCGGACGTTCGACCGCGATGAAGATCTCGCGCGGGATGTGGTGGGTGCCGCGTTCGGCGCCGGCAGCCGGCTCGTCGACTCATCTCCGATGTACGGGGGCGCGGAGGCTTCGCTGACCACGGCGCTCGAGGGCCGACGAGATGAGGCGATCGTCGCCACGAAGATCTGGGCGCGTTCGGTCGAGGAAGGGCGAGAGCAGTTCCGGCGCCAGCTGGGCTGGTTCGGCAGCGTCGAGGTGGAGCAGATCCACAATCTCCAGAGTTGGCAGGACCATCTGGTCTGGCTCGAGCACGAGCGGGGGGAAGGGCGGATCGGCCGCCTGGGCGTCACTCACTACGCCGACTCGGCGCTCGGCGAGCTCGCCCGGGCGCTGCGCACGCGTCGCTTCGATGCGGTTCAGGTTCCGCTGAACCCGTGCGAGCGTGAGTGCGAGCACGAGCTGCTCCCGCTCGCGGCGGAGCTCGGCGTTGCCGTCATCGTGATGGTCCCGCTGGGAGAGGGCGAGCTCGTGCGTCGGTCGCCGCCGTCCGAGGTGCTGGCCGAGCTCGGCGTCGAGACGTGGGCCCAGGCGCTGCTGAAGTGGGCGCTCTCCGATGAGCGCATCGACGTCGTCATCCCTGCGACGCGCCGGCCGGAGCACGCACGCGAGAACGCGGCGGCGGGATCGCCTCCCTGGTACGACGACGAGCAGCGAAAGCTAGTGGAGCGGTTCGCCGCATGAAACCCGACGCGTCGCGGACCGTGTACGAAGGCGACCTGCTGGCGGTCACGGTCGAGCGATGGGGTCGACAGGAGCGCGAGATCGTCGAGCATCCCGGCGCGGTGGGTGTCGTCGCCGTCGATCGGGACGGCGCAATGGCTCTCGTTCGGCAACGCCGCGAGGCGGTGCGGAAGCGGTTGCTCGAGCTTCCGGCGGGGACGCTGGAGAAGGGCGAGACGCCGCTTCAGTGCGCGCGCCGCGAACTCGCGGAGGAAACGGGGCTGACAGGCGGAGTCTGGCGGGAGCTCGCCGCGTTCTATACGACGCCCGGCTTCTGCCGGGAGCGAATGCATCTCTTCCTCGCTCGGGACGTCGAGCCGGGAGAGGCGAACCCGGAAGCGGACGAGGAGCTCGAGCTCGTCACGTTGACCTCAGAGGAGCTGACGGCGCGGCTGGGCGAGATCGAAGACGCGAAGACGCTCGTCGGCCTCTTGCTCTACCTCGGAGAGGCCCGCCTCTAGGTCGCCGCCGCGAACGGGAAGTCTCCGAGCAGGAGGCTGGGTGATCGCGCACTCAATTTGCCGTGAACTTCCCCCACCCAGGGTGGGGGTGACCACCCCTCTCCCTCGCGGTCGACGGTACCGATCTCCGGCGCGCAGAAGCGCAAAGGATCCGCACCAAATTTGGTGTCACTCTCGACCGAGCGATAGTGTGACGCGCCCGTGAAGATCGGCGTAGCGAAGGAGATCAAGCCCGACGAATACCGCGTCGCACTGACGCCTGCCGGCGCGCGCGAGCTCGGCCAGCACGGTCACGACGTCGTCGTCGAGACCGGCGCAGGCGAAGGGAGCGCGTTCAGCGATGCCGCCTACGAGGCGGCGGGCGCGCGCATCGCCTCCGCCGACGATGTCTGGGCGCAGTCAGAGCTCCTGTTGAAGGTGAAGGAGCCGATCGCTCCTGAATACCGGCAGCTCCGGGAGGGGCTCGTCCTCTTCACCTACCTGCATATCGCGGCCGACGAGCCGCTCACGCGGGCGCTCCTCGACAGCGGGATCACCGCCGTCGCGTACGAGACCGTCGAGACGGATTCGGGCGCGCTGCCTCTGCTGGCGCCGATGAGCGAGATCGCCGGCCGCCTCGCGGCCCAGGCCGGCGCGTACTTCCTCGAGAAGCCGCTCGGGGGGCGCGGCCTGCTCCTCGGCGGCGTTCCCGGTGTCGCGCCGGGGCGTGTGGTCGTCATCGGCGGCGGGATGGTCGGCTACAACTCCGCGGTCATCGCCCTCGGCCTCGGCGCGAACGTGACGATCCTCGAGCGCTCCATCGACCGCATGCGGCATCTCGAGGAGATCCTCTCCGGTCGTGTCAGCCTCGTGATGTCGTCGACGCTGCAGATCGAGGAGTCGGTCAAGGAGGCGGACGTCGTGATCGGTGCGGTCCTGATCCCGGGAGCGGTGGCCCCGAAGCTCATCACGCGTGAAATGGTCGCCGGGATGAAGCCGGGCGCGGTCCTGGCCGATGTCGCCATCGACCAGGGCGGTTGCGCGGAGACCTCTCGCCCCACGACCCATAGCGAGCCCGTCTACACCGTCGAGGGCGTGACGCACTACTGCGTCGCGAACATGCCGGGCGCCGTGCCCATCACCTCGACCAAGGCGTTGACGAATGCGACGCTGCCGTATGTCGAGGCGATCGCGACCTACGGCGTGGCGGAGGCCGTCGCAAGAGACCTGTCGCTTGCACGCGGCGTGAACGTGGTGTCCGGAAAGGTCACGTATGAAGCCGTCGCCGACGCCCACGGGCTCGACTATCAGCCCCTCGAGGACCTGCTCCCGCTCTCCGCTGTCTAGGGCAACTCCGAGCTATTCGGGGCGCTTGGCCGGCGAATACCTCACCACGAGCCACGAGACTCCGGCCGCGAGGCCGATGACGATCGCGCAGAAGGCGACCATCGCGAGCACTCCGAGGGCGTTCAACACGGCCAACCTAGAATAGCCGCATGCCCAGAGCGTGCGTCATCGTGCTCGACGCAGTAGGGGCCGGGGAGTTGCCGGACGCCGCTGAATATGGAGACGCGGGGTCCGACACCCTCGGCAACGTCGCGCGGGCCGTGGGAGGCCTCGACCTTCCGAACCTCGAGGCGCTCGGCCTCGGGAACGTCGAGCCGCTCGAAGGATGCCCGCCGCAGGAAGGCGCCCCGGCCGTCGCGGGCCGTCTGTTCGAGCGCTCGAAAGGGAAGGACACGACGACCGGGCACTGGGAGCTGATGGGCGTCGTCACGCCGCAGCCCATGCCGACGTACCCGCACGGCTTCCCTCACGATGTGATCGATCCGTTCATGCATCGGACCGGGCGCGGAGTGCTGGGGAACAAGGCCGCGTCGGGAACCGAGATCATCCAGGAGCTTGGGGAGGAGCACCAGCAGACGGGTAAATGGATCGTCTACACGTCGGCCGACTCGGTGTTCCAGATTGCCGCGCACGAGGAGACGATCCCGCTCGAGGAGCTCTACACCGCGTCACGAATCGCGCGGGAGATCCTGACGGGGAAGCACGCCGTCGGGCGGGTGATCGCGCGCCCGTTCGTCGGCCTCCCGGGCAACTACGAGCGCACGCCGAACCGTCACGACTTCTCTCTCGAGCCGAGGCGCCCGAACTACCTCACGTACGTCCGCGATGCCGGCACCCGCGTCTACGGGGTCGGCAAGATCGGGGACATCTTCGCCGGTCAGGACATCGACGAGTCGCATCCAACCAAGTCGAACGTCGACGGGATCACCCAGACCGAGAAACTCCTGCGTGAGCTCGACGACGGCCTGATCTTCACCAATCTCGTCGAGACAGACATGCTCTGGGGGCATCGCAACGACCCGGTCAACTTCCACCGCTGCCTCCAGGACTTCGACCGGCGGCTGCCCGACCTTCTCGACGCGCTGCGGCCGGAAGACCTCCTCATCCTGACGTCCGACCACGGCTGCGACCCGACGACGCCGTCCACCGATCACTCTCGCGAGCACGCCCTTCTGCTCGTCTACGTCGCGGGGAAGAACGCCGGTGGACGCATCCACGCCGGAGAGTTCGCGGACGTCGGGGCAACCGTGAACGCCTGGCTCGGCGGCAAGGCGCCCTCCCGGGGCCTTCCGGGCCAGCCGATCGTCGAGCACTGAGCCCGCCGTCGTGATTCGCCCAGCGGAGCTGATTCGCCGTAAGCGCGACGGCGAACGCCTGGGCGCCGACGAGCTGGGGGAGCTCGTGCTCGCCTACGCGCGCGGCCAGGTGCCCGACTACCAGATGGCGGCCTTCTGCATGGCCGTCTTCTTCCGAGGGCTGGACGGAGGCGAGACCTTCGCGTTCACGGACGCGATGATCCGGAGCGGCGAGACGGTCGACCTCGGCACCGCGCTCGGTCGCAAGGTGGTCGACAAGCATTCGACCGGAGGTGTGGGGGACAAGACGTCGCTCGCAGTCGGGCCGATCGTGGCGGCGTGCGGTGTGCCGTTCGGGAAGATGAGCGGCCGGGGTCTCGGGCACACGGGCGGAACGCTCGACAAGCTCGAGTCGATCCCCGGGTTCCGAGTCGAGCTGACGACGGAGGAGTTCATTGCGCAGGTACGCGACGTCGGGCTCGCGATCATCGGCCAGACCGCCGATCTCGTCCCCGCGGACAAGCTCCTCTACGGGTTACGCGACGTGACGGCTACGGTCGACAACGTCTCGCTGATCGCCGCCAGCATCATGTCGAAGAAGATCGCCTCCGGAGCCGACGCGATCGTGCTGGACGTCAAGGTCGGGAGAGGCGCCTTCATGAAGACGATCGAGGACGCGCGCGAGCTCGCCGAGATGATGCGCGAGCTCGGCCACCACGCGGGTCGTGAGGTCGCATGCCTCCTGACCGACATGGATCAGCCGCTCGGCCACGCCGTCGGCAACGCCCTCGAGATCCGCGAGACGATCGCGACACTTCGTGGCGAAGGCCCGCCCGATTTCACGGAGCTCGTGCTCGCCGCGTCCTCGCAGTTGCTCGCGCTCTCCGACCTCGGCATCGACCGGGACCAGGGCCGGCAGCGTGCAGCCGCCGCCCTCGGCGACGGCTCGGCGTTGGCCGCCTACGAGCGCTGGATCGCGGCCCAGGGCGGCGACCCCTCCGAGGCCGTGCTCCCGGAGGCGCCGGTCGTTCGCGCGGTCGCGGCCCCGCGGGCAGGGTTCGTCCACTCGCTCGACGCGATCGACATCGGGCTCGCCGCCCTTCGACTGGGAGCGGGCCGTCGGACCAAGGACGACCCGATCGACCACGCAGTCGGTATCCGCTGCGCGAAGAAGCGCGGCGACGTCGTCGCGACTGGCGAGACCCTCGCAGAGGTTCACGCGCGGGACGAGCCCGGGGCGGAGGCAGCCGCGGCCGAGGTGCTCGGGGCCTACGAGCTCGGCGACGACGCCGGCCCGACGACGTCGGTCGTGCTCGAGACGATCGTCTGACGGGGAAGGATGCCCGAGCTTCCCGAGGTCGAGACGATCCGCCTCGCCCTCGAGCCGGCGCTCGTCGGTCGCCGCTTCGAGCGGATCGAGATCGGCGACTCACGGCTCGTGCGGCCCTTCGAGCCGCAGGCCGTGGCAGCCGAGCTCGAGGGTGAGCTGGTTCGCTCGCTCGAGCGTCGCGGCAAGTATCTGATTGTTCGTTTTGAGTCCGGGCGCTCTCTCCTGATTCACCTCCGGATGACGGGAAGCCTGAGGCACGACCCGGGCGGCCTACGGGACGAAGATCCACACCGGCGTGCTGTTGTCAGGTTAGACGACAGGTCGGACGTCGCCTATCGCGACGTTCGCCGCTTCGGCACCTGGCTCCTGGTCGAGCCGGGGGAGCTCGACGAGTATCTCGCGGCGAAGGTCGGGGTCGAGCCGCTCGGGCGCGCGTTCACGTCACGCCTGCTCGCTCGACGGCTCGAGCGCCGGCGAGCTCCGCTCAAGGCGGCTCTCCTCGACCAGCGCACGGTCGCCGGCCTCGGGAACATCTACGTCGACGAGGCGCTCTGGCGCGCGCGCGTCCACCCGCTGCGCGAGGCCGGCTCGCTCGAACCGGACGAGGTCGTCCGGGTCACGCGCGGCATCAAGGAGGCGCTGAGGACGGGAATCGCGCGCCAGGGTGCGACCCTGCGCGACTACGCACGGCCGGACGGGCGACGAGGGACGATGCAAGACCGGTTCAGGGTCTACGATCGCGCCGGAGAGCCTTGTCCTCGATGCGGGACGCCGATCGACAAGATCCGAGTCGCGGGGCGCGGCACGTGGTGCTGCCCGAATTGCCAGCGCCTCGATCCCGGGCGCTGCGAAGGCTCCCGCCACCGCCCGGACTAGACTGGCCTGGGCATGGCCGGCCGCTCCTACAAGACCGAGGCGGTCGTGCTGCGATCGTTCCGATTCGGAGAAGCCGACCGGGTGCTCCACCTCTACACGCTCGAGCGGGGCCGGCTCGGCGCGGTCGCCAAGGGTATCCGCAAGACGAAGTCACGATTCGGCGCGCGGCTCGAGCCGCTCTCACACGTCGAGCTGATGCTGCATCAAGGCTCCGGTGAGCTGCAGACGGTCACCGGAGTGGAGCTGATCCGGTCGCATCACGCCGCCCGAGAGCAGCAGTACCGGCTCGCCGTCGGCCTTGTCGGGGCCGAGGCGATGCTGCGGCTCTACACGGAGCAGGAGGGGAACGCGCGCGCGTTCACCGCGCTCGCCCGCTTCCTCGACCTGCTCGACGCTCTCGAGCCGGGCAGCGGGCGCCCCGCGCTCGACCCGCTCGCCCTCTCCTTTCAGCTGAAGCTCCTCTGGCTCTCCGGCTACCTGCCGCACCTGACGAGTTGCGCCGACTGCGGCGCCGAGGACGCCGCGCTCGTCGGCTACTCCGCGAGGGCGGGCGGCGCCGTCTGCAGTGAGTGCGCGACGGATGCGCTCTCCCTCTCGCCCGCGGGCATCAGCGGGATCGAAGGGCTGCTCACACGTCCGCTCGCCGACGCTGCCGCCGTCGGTCTCACCGATCGTTCCGCGCGCGACGCGCTCGCGGTCATCACCGCCGCGTACGAGTACTTCGGAAACTTCCGCCTCCGCACACTGCGGAGCGCGTAACTCCCGCTACTCGGGCTTCGGCGAGCGCCAGTCCCGGTCGAGCGCGTCGTCGAGCCAGGCACGCACGCCCTCCAACGGGAGTCGCTCCTGGGCAAGGGAATCACGATCACGCACGGTCACGGTGCCGTCGTCCGCGGTCTGATCGTCGATCGTGAACGCCCACGGTGTCCCGATCTCGTCCTGGCGACGGTAGCGCCTGCCGATCGCTCCGTTGTCGTCGTACTCGACCGTGTGGCGGCGCCGCAAGTCCTCGTGGAGCGCGCGAGCCTTCGCGACCATGTCCTCGCTCTTGGCGATCAGAGGCAGCACCGCCGCGGTCACGGGCGCCATGTCCGGATGGAGCCGCAGGACCGTCCGCTCTCTTTCTCCGACGACCTCTTCGTCGTAGGCGTCGACAAGCAGCGCAACCATGATCCGCTCGATGCTGACCGCCGGCTCGATCACGTAAGGGACGTAGCGCTCGCCGTCAGGGCCGACGTACTCCAGCGTCGTCGTCGAATGCTCGCTGTGCTGCTTCAGGTCGTAGTCACCG
>DATDDZ010000228.1:0-4035 GCA_036523555.1 Gaiellaceae bacterium | reverse complement strand
CCCGCGCTTGTCCTGTGCGTACCAATCGGTCGTGCGCTCCTCGAGGCGGCCGGCGAGGAAGAGTCGGTCGTGGACGACCGTCGTGCGCACTCCCTGGATCATCTTCGTGCGCGACGTGACGGTGAAGACGTCGCGCGACGGTTTCCCGGCCTTGACGCCGCGGTACGTGGAGACCGTTCCCGGCTTCAGGGGGAACCAGGGATTGGTGACGCGTGCGACGTAGTCGGACGGGTTGATCGTGCGGGATGACGCCTGAGCCGTTGCGGCCGGGGCGGCAAGGCAAAGAAGGACGAGCAGTCCCGTGATGAGTGAGTTCTTCGACATGGCGCGGACCCTAGCCCGGCCGGATGAGCTGCCGATGAGTGCGCACGGATCTACTCGTGCCCGAACAATCGCGAAAGCAACCCCGGCCGCCGTGGCTGGGTCGCGCGCCAGTCGTCTTCCGTCCTGAAGCTTCCGCGGTTGCGAGCCGCGGCGACGCATTCGAGGTGCGCGTGCCGCCGACGCTCGACGTCACCTTCGGGCGCAATCACGACGTGGTCGCTCATCGCGTGGAGGCGGCGGCCGCAGAGTGGGCAGGTGTATGTCTCCGGCCGGTTGCTGCGCGACGCGCGCAAGCTCCACCAGCGGATCTCGTCCATCAATCGTCGATGGCGATATGTCCGGGCTCCGCGGCAACCCGGTCGACCCAGGCCCGCACGTGCTCGTAGGGGCCGAGGTCGAAGCCGCCCTCGTGCGCGACGTGCGTGTAGGCGTAGAGCGCGATGTCCGCGAGGGTCAGGCTCTCGCCGACGAGGTAGCGCCGCCCGTCGACGTGGCGCTCCATTGCGGCGAGCGCCCGATGTCCGGCGGCCTGACGCCCGGGCAGCCTGTCGGCGAACTCCTCGGGCCGCCCGGAGTATGCGAGCCAGAACCGGGCAACGGCGATCGCGGGCTCGTGGTCGTACTGCTCGAAGAACATCCACTGCAGCACCTGCGCCCGGTCGTAGGCGTCCTCCGGCACGAAGCGGGTGCCCTCGCCGAGGTACCAGAGGATCGCACCGGACTCTCCCAGCGGCCTCCCGTCGTCGAGCACGAGCGTCGGCACGCGCAGCGCGGGATTCAGGCCGCCGAGCACCTCCGGTCGGTTCGAGCGGTCGACGACGTCGAGTGTCCGCGTCTCGTATTCGAGGCCGAGGTGCGCGAGCAGCAGCCGCACCTTGTAGCAGTTGCCCGAGACAGGGCTGTTGTAGAGCAGCATCGCCTGCAACCTATCGTTCGCCGGGAGGATTCCCGCTTCGTCCTCGCGGACGAGGCGGCCCAGGAGCCGACGGAGTACCGTCAGGCCGTGAAGAGACTCCGGGTGCTCGCGCGTCGGTACTGGTTCGACGCCGCCATCGTGGTCGGCCTTGGTATTTCGCTGGCTGGGATGATCTTCGGCCAGGGGAGGACGCACGGCCCGGACGGCCCGTTGGCGCTCGACATCGTCCTCGCCTGTGCGATTCCGGCCCCGTTGCTCTTCCGCAGGCGGTTCCCGTTCGGAGCGCCGGTGGCGGTCGGCGCCGCCGTCGTGATCGCGACGTTCGCCGACGGCCCGCTCGTGCCGTACGACTTCATTGCGTTCCTCTCCGGGTGCGCGGCCATCTTCCTGCTCGCCCTGCGCCCGGACCGAACCCAGGCGGTGTCCGGGATTGCGCTGGGCGTCGGAGTCCAGGCGGTGGTGGTGCACAACGACCCGAGAGGGCAGATCGGCCAGTTCGTCTTCGTCAGTCTCATCTTCGGCGTCGTCTGGACGATCGGCTTCACGCTCGGCCGGCAGCTGGAGGCGGCGGAGAAGGCCCGGGAGCGAGCGGCCCGAGCCGAGAGCGCGCGCGAGGAAGGCGCGCGCCGGGCCGTCGCCGAAGAGCGCGCGCGGATCGCCCGGGAGCTGCACGACGTCGTCGGCCACAGCGTGAGCGTCATGACCGTGCAGGCCTCCGGAGTGCGCCGGCTTCTTCGCCCGGATCAGCACCGCGAGCGCGAGGCGCTGCTCGTCGTCGAGCAGACCGGACGCGAGGCGCTCGCCGAGATGAGGCGCATGGTCGGCGTCCTGCGACGGCCCGAAGAGGCGCCTGCCCTCGCGCCGCAGCCGAGCCTCGAGCATCTCGACCGGCTGGTCGAGCAGGCCCGGGAGGCGGGCTTGCCGGTCGAGCTTCGCGTCGAGGGAGACACCGTCCAGCTCCCGACGGGCCTCGACCTCACCGCGTACAGGCTCGTCCAGGAGGGGCTCACGAACGCTCTCAAGCACTCCCGTGCAAGTCACGCCGAGGTGCTCGTCCATTACCGGGACGGCCAAATCGAGCTCGTCGTCAGCGACGACGGCCTCGGGTGCAGTGACGACGACGGCGGGGGGCATGGGCTCGTCGGGATGCGCGAGCGTGTGTCGGTCTACGGCGGGGAGCTCGAGGCCGGGCCGCGGCCCGAAGGCGGCTTTCGGCTCCGGGCGCTGCTCCCGCTCGCTTCATGACTCTTTCGGTCCTGATCGTCGACGACCAGGCGCTCGTGCGCGCAGGCTTTCGCATGATCCTCGACGCCGAGGAGGGCATCGAGGTCGCCGGCGAGGCGGCAGACGGGCGGGAAGCCGTCGACGAGGCGCGGCGGCTGCGGCCGGACGTCGTGCTGATGGACGTGCGCATGCCGGACGTGGACGGGATCGAGGCGACGCGCCGCCTGATGGCGGACGGCGGAGTCGAGGCCAAGGTGGTGATGTTGACCACGTTCGACATGGATGAATACGTCTACGACGCGCTGAGAGCCGGCGCGAGCGGGTTCCTGCTCAAAGACGTCCCGCCCGAGCAGCTGGTGGCCGGCATCCGTGCGGTGGCGGGCGGAGACGCGCTGCTCGCACCCTCGGTGACGAAACGCGTGATCGAAGAGTTCGTCCGCCGTCCGCCGCGGTCCGCCGAGGCCCTTCCTCCGGAGCTGGCGGAGCTCACCGCGCGCGAGCTCGAGGTGCTCAAGCTGATCGCTCGCGGCTTGTCCAACGCGGAGATCGCGAAGGAGCTCTTCGTCAGCGAGACGACCGTGAAGACGCACGTCGCGCACGTGCTGACGAAGCTCGAGCTGCGCGACCGAGTGCAGGCCGTCGTGCTCGCCTACGAGACCGGGCTCGCCGGCCGGGGGGAGGACGGCGCCTAGTTCTCTCGGCGACTCACCCTCGTCCGACGGGATGAGTTGCGGCGGTGGGAACTTCAGCCCGTGGGGCGACCGAAGATCGTGCGCGCGGTGGACGATTTTCGGCGCCGCGGGACCTAGCCTCCGGAGTGTCAGCGAACGACACGAAGGAGGCGCAGATGATCCGTACAGGCGACACCATCCAGAATCCCGTCACCGGGGAGCGCATCACCTTCCTCACCACCTCGGCCGACACGAGCGGCGAGGCGGTCGTGGTCGAGGTCGTTGTGCAGCCCGACGGGTTCGTCGCGGCCGGCCACGTGCATCCGTCGCAGAGCGAGCGCTTCGCGGTGGCCGAGGGGACGCTCGGGTTGAAGGTCGGAGGCCGCAAGCTGACCCTCGAGCCCGGCGAGGTCGCCCTGGTCGAGCCCGGGACCTCGCACCGGTTCTGGAACGCGGGTGACGACGAGGTTCGCTTCGTCTGCGAGGTGCGGCCGGCGTTGCAGTTCGAGTCGCTCGTCGAGACGATGTTCGCGCTCGCCGCCGACGGCAAGACGAACCGCAAGGGCATGCCGAATCCGTTCCGGCTCGCGGTGATCGCGCTGGCGCACTTCGACACCGTACGGCTGCCCCAGCCTCCCGCATGGTTGCAGCGCGCTGGGCTGGCGCTCGGCGCTCCGCTCGGCCGCGCGCTCGGTTACAAGCCGACCTACGAGCCGGTGGCCGAGACGCCGGCAATCCCGGCGGTCTGACGATGAAGCGGCGTATGAAGCGGCGCTTCTACTTGGCCCTGGTCGTGCTGGCCCTGATCTTCCTGGCGCTCCCCGGCCTCACGGCCAAGGCGATCCGGCGGCAATCAGGCCCCAGGCTCCGGACCGCCTAGCAACGCAACCGCGCCCCGCC
>DATDDZ010000227.1:0-4326 GCA_036523555.1 Gaiellaceae bacterium | reverse complement strand
GCGACCGCGTCGACGACCGCCTTCCGATCGTACGGCACGACCAGCGCTTCGCCGTCCTGGAAGAAGCCGGCGATGCCGCAGCGGTCGGAGACGACCACGGGCGTGCCCGCCGCCGCGGCCTCGGCCGCGACCATGCCGAAGCTCTCGCCTTCGGACGGGAGGGCGAAGACGTCCGCCTGCGGGTAGAGGTCGTGCGGAGGCTCCCCGGTCGGAGGGAGGACGTGCACCCTCCCCGCGCTCTCTCGGGCTGTCTGTGCTGCCAGGACGGTCTCCGAGATACCGTGGCGGTCGTCGGGCCCGGAGATGACAAGGTGGGCCTCTGGAAGGCTCCTGGCGGCGTCGAGCAGATATCCGATCCCCTTTCCGGCGGCGATGCGCCCGACGTAGAGGATCAACGGAGCACCCTCTGGGATCCTGAGCTGCGCGCGGAGATCCCCGCTCGGCGCGCTCTCGGCCGGTGCCGGAAAGCCGTTCCCTCGGACTCGGATCTTCTCCGCGGCCACGCCACACTCCACCACGGCATCCCGCTCCCGCTCCGATGCGACGACGACAACGGCCGCGCCCCGGGCCACGCCCCGGTAGACCGTTGCATCGAGCACGCGCTTGAGCAGCACCTTGCGGAGCCTCGGCTCGAACATCCCCAGCGGCTCGAAGACGTACGGCACCCGCGCGAGCCGGCACCAGGCCGCGACGCCGGTCGTCACGGGATCTCGGAACCCGAAGACGTGCACGATGTCCGGCCGGTTCAAGCGCGCAAGCGCGAGCGGCAGCGTGGGGGTGATGCCCATCCACCGGTAGCGAAGCGGGGTGGCGAGATAGCGGACGGTCGCGCCGTCGACGATGCCGACGCTCGAGCGGAGCGCCGGCCCCGAGCGGAGATCGGTGATCGTCGTCGTTACGACGTCGACGGCGTGACCGCGCGCGACGAGACGGCGAACGAGCTCACCCGCGGCGACGACAGGGCCCCCGAATGCCTGTGACGGCGCCCAGACGGGCGCGGCGAAGAGGATCCTGAGCAACGCGTCGCTCACCTCACTAGCCTTGCTCACGGTGTCCGGTTCCCGCAAGCCGCGCCTTCTCGTCCTGAACCAGTACTACTGGCCCGGAGTCGAGGCGACCGCCCAGCTCCTCACGGAGCTCTGTGAGGCACTCGCCGAGGACCTGGACATACAGGTCGTGACCGGGATTCTTCATGGCCACGAGGACGAGCCGCGGGAGGTCGTCCACAACGGGGTCGAGATCGTTCGCGTCCGTTCGACCTCATACGAGCGGACGAGGATCTCCGCCCGCGCATCGAACTACGCGAGCTATCTCATGAACGCCCTGCTGCGAGGGGTGAGCGGGCCGCGCCCCGACCTGGTGCTCTGCATGACCGATCCACCGGTCGTCGCCGACATTGCCCTCGTCGTCGCTCGCCGGTACCGCGTCCCGCTCGTCGTGATCAGCCAGGACGTGTTCCCGGAGATCGCGATCCAGCTGAAGCGTCTCGAGAACCCGGTGCTGATGACCCTGCTCCGCGGCCTCGTCTCCATCTATCTGCGCCGCGCGGATCGGATCGTCGCGATCGGGGACACCATGCGGAAGCGGCTGGAGGAGAAGGGGGCGCCTCCCGAGCGCGTCCGCGTGATCCCGAACTGGATCGACACCTCGCGCCTCGTCCCTCCCAAGGGAGCGAACGAGTGGGCGCGGGGCTATAGCCTCGACGGAAAGTTCATCGTCATGCACTCGGGCAACGTCGGTCATGCGCAGGACCTGGACTCGCTCGTCCGCGCCGCGACGTTCCTTCGCGATCTCGACGACCTGCGGATCGCGATCATCGGGATGGGCGCGCGTCATGCCGAACTGGTCGCCCTGGCGAAGCTCCTGGAGGTCGAGCAGGTGCAGTTCCTCTACTACCAGTCTCGAGAGGTTCTGCCACGCTCGCTCTCGGCGGCCAACGTGCACGTGGTCGGGCTCGCGCGGGGCCTCGCCGGCTACGTCGTCCCCAGCCGGCTCTACGGAATCCTGGCCGTGGCCCGGCCGGTGATCGTCGCGGCAGACCCGGAGAGCGAGACGGCACAGGTCGTCGAACGGGTCGGCTGCGGGATCGTCGTCCCGCCGGGGCGGCCCGAGTTGCTCGCGCGCGCGATCCGCGACGCACATGACGGCAAACTCGACCTCGAGGCAATGGGAGAGAGGGGCCGCGAGTGGGTGGTGCAGGAGGCGGACCGTACCGTTGCCGTCGGGCGCTACCGCGATCTGCTCCTCGAGCTTGCGCCGAGCTAGCCTGGGCGCAGCGGCGCTGGTCGCCGCGCTCGCGCTGATCGCCGCCTGGAACGTCCACAGCTATCCGAGCGGCGCGGGCTACGACGTCCAGCAGCACCAGCAGTACGCCGACCTGCTGATCCACCACGGCGAGATTCCGGGGCCGCAGACCCGGAGCGAGTACTACACCCCGCCGCTCTTCTACGCCCTCGCGGGAGTCGCGACGGTGATCGGCGAGCACGTCCACGCCGGCGACCCGCACAAGCTCGGCCAGGTGCTCAACTGGGGCATTCTCGTCGCCTGCGCCGTCGTGCTCTGGCTGCTGGCTCGGGAGCTCTTTCCCGCTCGGCCCTGGCTACAGCTTTCGGCGCTCGCGTTCTTCTGCTTCCTGCCCGTCGTCGTGCGTGTCGGGGCCATGTTCCACCCCGAGCCGCTGTCGATGCTGCTGAGCGCGGTCGCGCTGCTCCTCGCGGTACGGATGCTCGGACGGCGCGATTACCGCTGGCAAGCGGCCGTGGCGACGGGAGTCGTGCTCGGCCTCGGACAGCTCGTGCGCGCCTTCTCGCTGTGGACGTTCGCCGCCGTGGTGCTCGCGTTTCTGGCCGCGCGGGCCTGGCGACCGCTCGTCCTCGTCGTCGTCGCCACCACCGTGGTCGCGTCTCCCTGGTACATCCGGCAGGCGATCCACTACGGCAACCCCGTCTTCGACCGGCCGACGAAGAGTCAGCCGGTCTGGGAACGGCGACCCGCGAGGTTCTACGTCGGGCTGGGCCTGCCGAAGGTGCTGACAGGCCCCGTGCGTCCGCATTTCCGGAACGAAGCGCTGCCGACGACGTACAGCGAGGTCTGGGGCGACTACTTCGGCGTCTGGCGCGGGAACCGCGAGCGCCAGAGCTTCATCGGCCTCTTGCCGACGCTGCTCGCGGTGGCTGGATGGCTCATGCTCACGATCCGTTGGCGACGCGTTCCTGCCCGGCTGCCCGTCGTGCTGCTCCCCGGCCTCGGCATCCTCGGCTACCTCTACTTCACCGTCAGCTATCCGACGCCCGACGGCGACGTGCTCAAGGCCAGCTACATGCTCACGACGGCGCCCGCGTGGGCGCTGGCGTTCGGATACGGGTTCGAGCGGCTGCCCCGGCGCATCCGTCTGGTCGTGGCTGCGGTGCTCGCCGCCTCGGCGCTCGCGAGCCTTCCGTTCCTGCTGTACTGACCGCCTTGACGACCGTCCTCTTCACGTGTGCGGGGCAGCGCGTCGACATCGTCGGCGCTTTCCGCCGTGCAGGTGCGAGAACGGTCGCGACCGACGTCAATCCGCTGGCGCCTGCGCTCTATCACGCCGACGTGCACGTGCTCGTTCCGCGCGTTGACGACCCCGAGTACGTGTCCGTGCTTCGGCGGCTCGTCGACGAGCACGAGGCGCGGCTCGTCGTCCCGCTCACCGACCTCGACCAGCTCACGTTGGCACGCAGGCGCGACGAGCTCGACGCGCTCGTCCTCCTCCCGGGCGCTGACATCGTCGAGCGGCTCGAGGACAAGTACCTCGCGCACATCCTCTTCGAGGAACGAGGCATCGCCTCGCCGTCGACGTGGCTGCCCGCAGACCTTCCCGACGACGCGCCGTTACCGCTGCTCGTCAAGGCGCGGCACGGCTTCGGGTCGCGGCACATCTACCGTGCCGACGACCGTGCGCAGCTCGAGTTCTTCCTCGGCTACACGCCCGTCGAGTCGATCGTCCAGGTGTGCCTGGGCGGGGAGGAGTTCTCGATCGACGTCTTCTGCGGCCTTGACGGGCGCTGCCTCAACGCGATCCCGCGCACGATGATCGAGTCGAAGGGCGGCGAGTCGATCAAGGGCATGACGATCCGGGACGAGCGCCTGATCGACCTGGCCAGCACCGTGGCCGAAGCGCTCGCGCTCGTCGGGCCGGCGAACATCCAGTGCTTCCGCGAGGCCGACGGGAGTCATTTCGTCACGGACATAAACACGCGCTTCGGCGGAGGCTTCCCGCTCCCCCTCGCCGCAGGCGGGCGGTATCCCGAGCTCGCGCTTGCGCTCGCCTGTGGCGAGCGTCCCGAGCCGAGG
>DATDDZ010000226.1:0-3156 GCA_036523555.1 Gaiellaceae bacterium | reverse complement strand
AGGAACACGCGCTAGTACCCCAGGTAGGACTTGCGGACGGACTCGTGACGGCGAAGCTCGTCGCTCGTCCCCTCGATCACGACTTCGCCGACCTCGAGCACGTAGGCCCTGGCCGCAGCGCCGAGCGCCACGTTGGCGTTCTGCTCGACGACGAGGACGGCGAGGCCGTCGTTCGCGTTGAGGTCGGCGACGATGCGGAACAGCTCCTGGACGACGGTCGGCGCGAGCCCCAGCGACGGCTCGTCGAGCATGAGCAGGCGCGGGCGCGAGACGAGCGCGCGGGCGAGCGCGACCATCTGCTGCTCGCCGCCGCTCAGCGTGCCGGCCTGCTGGTCGCGCCGCCGCTCCATCCAGGGGAAGTACTCGAGGATGCGAGGCGCCTCGCTGCGAAGCGTGCGGCGCTCGCCCCGCATGTACGCGCCCATGCGCAGGTTCTCCCAGACCGTCAGCTCGGTGAAGAGGCCGCGGCCCTCTGGGACGTGGCCGATCCCGAGCCGCGCCACACGGTCCGGCGTCCGGCGACCGATCTGCCGCCCGGCGAACACGATGCGCCCCTCATGGCGGACCGTCCCCGACACGGCGCGGAGCGTCGTCGTCTTGCCGGCGCCGTTCGCTCCGAGGAGCGCGACGACCTCGCCGTCGTCCACGCGGAGCGAGACCCCGTGCAGTGCCTTGATCGGCCCGTAGCGGGCCTCGACGCCCTCGAGCTCAAGCAGCGGCATCTTCCGCTCCGAGGTAGGCCTCGATCACCTCCGGGTTCGCCTGGACCTCGCCGGGTGTTCCCTCCGCGATCTTGCTCCCGAAGCTCAGGACGTGGACGCGCTCGCAGACCGACATGACGAGGTTCATGTGGTGCTCGACGAGCAGCACGGTGAGGTCGAAGTCCTTGCGCAGCCCGCGGATCACGTCGGCGAGCGCTCCGACCTCCTCGTGGTTCAGGCCGCCCGCGGGCTCGTCGAGGAGGAGGAGCCTGGGCTGCGCGACCAACGCCCGCGCGAGCTCGACGCGCTTCAACGTGCCGAACGGCAAGCCGCCGGGGAGCCGGCCTGCGATGTCGCTGAGCTCGACGTACTCCAGCACCTCGCGCGCCTGGGCGCGTCCGCGCCGTTCGGAGAAGGGCCGCATGCGCGAGTGCGCGCCGACCAGGAGGTTCTCGAGCACGGTCATGTGCTGGAAGAGGACGACATTCTGGAACGTGCGCGCGATCCCGAGCCGCACGATCTTGTGGGGGCGCACACGGGCGAGGTCCTTGCCGTCGAACATGACCACGCCCTCGTTCGGGCGGTAGAGGCGCGTGATCAGGTTGAACAGGGTCGTCTTGCCTGCGCCATTGGGGCCGATCAGGCCCGCGATCGTCCCCTGCTCGAGCGCGAGCGAGACGTCGCTGAGCGCGAGGATGCCCCCGAAACGCCGTGAGACGTTCTCGACCGCGAGGAGTGCCATGCGACCGGCGGGATGATATGACCCTCCGCGAAGGCGAATGCGTTTCGACGGCAGCCACGTCCAGAACGAGATCTATGTCACGGGGGAGTCGCCGTGGCCGGTGGGCAGCTCGGACTGGGAGGTGCGCGCAGCCGCCAAGCTCGAGCCCGGCCCGTACGGGTACATCGCCGGCGGCGCGGGCGAGGAGGCGACGATGCGAGCAAACCGCGAGGCCTTCGAGCGGCGCCGGCTGCGCCCCCGAATGCTCAGAGGCAACACGGAGCGCGAGCTTTCCGTGGAGGTCCTCGGCACGGTTTCCCCGTTCCCCTTTCTCCTCGCTCCCGTCGGCGTTCTGAGCATCGCCCATCCCGACGGTGAGCTCGCGCCCGCGCGCGCGGCGGCCGGCCTGCACGTCCCGTTCATCCTCTCGAGCGCCGCCTCGCACTCGATCGAGGAGATCGCCGAGGCGATGGGCGACGCAGCCCGCTGGTTCCAGCTCTACTGGGTGTCGGACCGCGAGATCGTCGCCAGCCTCGTCGGCCGCGCCGAGGCGGCCGGCTACTCGGCGATCGTCGTCACGCTCGACACCCTCGTCCTCGGGTGGCGGCCGCGCGACCTGCGCAACGCGTATCTCCCCTTCAAGCAGGGTGAGGGGATCGCGCAGTTCACGAGCGACCCCGTCTTCCTCGAGCGACTGCCCGTGCCGCCCGAGGAGGACCCGCTTGTCGCGGCCGGGACGATGCTCTCCCTCTTTCCGAACCTCGGCCTCACCTGGGACGATCTCGCTTGGCTGCGCGAGAAGACGTCGCTACCTCTGATCGTCAAGGGCGTGCTCACGGGCGAGGACGCGCGGCGGGCTCTCGATGCCGGAATGGACGGGATCATCGTCTCGAACCACGGCGGCCGCCAGGTCGACGGCGCGGTCGCCTCGCTCGACGCTCTCGAGGAGGTGCGGGCCGAAGTAGGGCCCGACGTCCCGGTGCTGATGGACGGCGGGATCCGATCGGGCGCCGACGTGCTCAAGGCACTCGCGCTCGGGGCGAACGCCGTCCTCGTCGGTCGTCCGTACGTCTACGCGCTGGCCGTCGGCGGCCAGGAGGGTGTGGCCGCGCTGCTGACGCAGCTCGCGGCGGAGACAGACCTGACGCTGGCCCTTGCGGGCGGCGCCGGCGTCCGCGAGCTCGACCCAGGGTGGATCGCGGCGTCGTCCTGACCGAGGTCGGCCGGTTCGGGCTCGAGGAGATCGAGGTCGAGCCGCCCGGCCCGGATGAGGTGCTGGTGCGGCTCGAGGCAAGCGGCGTCTGCCACACCGATCTGCACGTCGCAGAGACCGGCTGGGCTCATCGCCTCCCCGTCCTGCTCGGCCACGAGGGCGCCGGCGTCGTCGAGGAGGTCGGCGCCGGCGTCGACGGGCTCGAGCCTGGCCAGCGTGTCGTCCTCGGCTGGCGGACGCCCTGCGGACGCTGCGCCTGGTGCCTTCGCGGCGAGCCGCGCCTCTGCCGCACGCCGCCGCGCGCGAAGCCGCACCTTCGGCTCCCGTCCGGCGAGCAGCTGGCCCAGACGCTCCAGACCGGCACCTTCGCCACGCGCACGGTCGTCCACTCCGCCGCCGCGATCCCCTACCCGGCGGAGCTGCCGCCCGAGCTGGCGTGCCTGATCGGCTGCAGCGTCGCCACCGGCGTCGGCTCCGTCCTGCACACGGCGCACGTCTGGGAGGGAGCGCGCGTCGGCGTG
>DATDDZ010000225.1:0-12969 GCA_036523555.1 Gaiellaceae bacterium | reverse complement strand
AGCTCGTCGATGATCGCGCCCTTGATGCGCGCGATCGCGTAGGTCTCGAACTTCACGTCGCGGTCGGGCTCGTACCGCTCGATCGCTCCGATCAGCCCGAGGAGCCCGTAGGAGACGAGATCGCCCTCGTCGACGTGGGCGGGGAGCCCGCTGCCGAGGCGGCCGGCGACGTATTTCACGAGCGGCGCGTACGTCAGGATCAGCCGGTCTCGCAGAGCCTGGTCGCCGCTCTTGCGGAACTGCAGCCAAAGGGTCTGGGTCTCGTCCGCCCGGCTCACGAGGTAGAGAATACGGCGCGGCCGGGACTTTTCCTCAACGACGGAACGCAGAGAGGGCCAGCGAGCCGAGCCAGAGCGCCAGCGCGAGCGCCGCCACGGCCACGACGAAGCGGCCCGCTCCGCCGCCCGCGCCCGTGAACGCCGCGACCGCGACGAGCAGGAGCGCAATCGCGATCCCGAGGAAGAGAGCGCCGAGCGCGCGCTGCTGCACGCGCGCAAGCGTAGTGCCGCCTGCCGTTCGGCCACGCCGGAAAGTCCGATTCGCGGGGCTACAATCCTTCGAGCCCAGGGGCGTAGCTCAGTTGGTAGAGCGGCGGTCTCCAAAACCGTAGGCCGGGGGTTCGAGTCCCTCCGCCCCTGCTAGACCTCGAGCCCGCTTGTAGTGTGGGAATCAACCTCTGAGCACCGACTTTGGAACGCGCGTTCCCCGCATGCAGCGCGACGACTTCGACCGCTCCGGACCGCTCGAAACGGCTCCCGCGCGAGAGTAACTCTCGCGCAACTCTCGCACCCACGAAGACGGCTCCCGAACGAGCCGTCTTCAAAGGGTGTATCTGAGCCCTCCCGCGCAGTCTTTGAGCGCGGCGAAGTCCCAGACCGGGGCCAGGGGCGAGAAATCCGGAGACCGCTTGATTTTTCGTACGTATGTGGGTGGTTCGGGTTCGTTCGCCGCCCGACGCAGCTGTGAAGCCTCAGTATCCCGCGGAACGGGAGGGACGAATCGGTCGGCGAGACCTACAGCCAGTGATGGAGCCACCACTTCTCGAACGCGACCTTTCCCCAATGGAGGGTCGGGCCAGACCGTCGCAGCTTGATCTGGGGCGCGGGATCAGCGTAGAAGTCACCGCCTGCAAAGCCGGCTCGCCCGTCGCCCAGCTCGATCCAGCAGTACCCGTGCCCGTCGAAGACGGCGTCGGGAGCTCGACCAACCGCGGCCTGCGCGATTCGACTGGCGACCGTCTTCGCTTCGGCGTGGGCGAACACACCGGCCTTGGGCAGGGCCTTGCCGTTCGGGAGCTTGATCGTGGCGACGTCGCCGATCGCGTAGACGTCCTCGTAGTCGGTCTGCAGCGTCTCCCGATCGACGTGGACGAATCCGGACAGGCCTAGGAGCGCCGAGGAGCGTACGACGTCCGGGGCCCGAAGGGGCGGCACGGCCAAGAGTAGGTCCACACGATGGGCCTGGCCATCGGACGCGACGATCTCGTGCGTCTCGAGTCGCAACGACTCGAAAGTGAAGAGGCGGTGGTGGTGGATGCCGCGCGCAGCGAGCATCTCCTCGATCGCCTCGCCGAGGACCGCCGGGGCGACGGGCAGCGGCGTGTGCTCCGGGGTAAACAGGTGTATTTCGACGTTCCGTCTGATCCCTTTCTTCCGGAGAAACGACTCGGCCAGGAACGCTGCCTCGTATGGCGCCGCGGGGCACTTGAACGGAAGCTCGGGGATCAGAACCGCCACCACTCCCTCACGGAGACTGTCGAGCGCTGCGTGGATCCGCGCGCATCCCTCCGCCGTGTACAGGTTCAGCGCCATCTCGGCGAGTCCAGGGACCGCCTCGGGTGCCAATCTGGCTCCGAGGGCGATCACCAGCGAGTCGTACGCGAGTTCGCCCGCAGTCGTCTCTACCACCCTCCCCTCCAGGTCGAGCGATGACGCCTCCGCGTTCTTGAACTCGATCTCCATGTTCTCCAGCCGTACGAGTGGACGGCTGAACTGACTCGGACGTCGCTTCCCGACCATCTGCCAAAGGAGCGACGACTGGAACACGTGCTCGCGCTCTCGATCGACGACCACGATCCGGTGATCGGTTGGGAGATGTCGCCGCAACTCTCGGGCCGCGACGAGCCCGCCGATGCCTCCGCCGAGTACCACAGTGCAGGCGGACTGCCCGACTTCGCGGGGAGCGGCGGCGGCATGTCGCGCCCGACTCTGCGTCGGTTGCGTGTACATCTGCTCGATTGCCGACGCAAACCCGACCTCGTCGAACTCGTTCTCAGAGAAGACCACTTCCCGTCGGGGCCGACGAGAATGCTCCAGGGCACCCAACCGTTCGTCAGGGCACGGAACAGCGATCCGTCCTCATCCGGGATCACCGGGAACTCGAGCCCGTACTCCTCCTTCCAGGCCGCGCATGATTCTTCGGTCTCAATCGCGCCGACGGAGACGACCTCGAGGCCGAATCCGGCGAACCGCTCATGGAGCCTGACGACGGCGGGACGCTCCCGCCGACAGCCCTGTCAGGTCGCCTTCCAGAAGACGAGCAGCACCCCACTCGTCCCCTGTACCGGCAGCCCCAGCCCGGCTACCCGCAGCGCAGCACCCGGTTCGACGCCACCGGACAGCCCTTCCAAAACTTTCATGTGCCTCCAATCAGCCGACGCCACTCGATCTTGCGCGCCGACGTCGACAACTATTCTCGCCGTTGACGCAAGATCCGAGGTGGGAGTGAGAGTGTTGAGCATGGGAATACAGAGGGAGGGGTCGGCCTTCGCGGTACTCGCGACACTCTTTACGAGCTGGGCTCTCGCTCGGAACCTTCATGGCTGAGGAGCTCATACGCGTAGCTCCGCTCGACGTGGGGTGGGCGGCTCTCAGCGGCGGGGACTGGCAAGGGGCGAGGGCTGCCTTCGAGGAGTCCCTGGCCGAGCGCGAGACACCGGAAGCGCTGGAAGGGGTCGGCTGGGCGTGCAGCATGCTCAACGAGAATCAAGAAACCTTCGAGGCCAGGGAACGAGCTTACCGCCTCTATCTCGACCGGGGCGACCGAGGTTCCGCTGCACGAATCGCAGCCTGGCTCGCTGCCGACTCTCTTCTCTGTCGCGGCGAGCCGGCAGTCGCCAACGGCTGGCTTCAACGCGCTCACAGCCTCATCGACGAGCTCGCGCCGGGGGTCGATCACGGTTGGCTTGCCATCCACGAGGGGCACATCGCCCTCGCCTTGGAAGAGGACACGGCAACAGCACGACAGCTCGGAGAGCGCGCGGTCGAGTTGGGGCGCACGTTTGGCGCTCCTGAGCTCGAGATGCTCGGACTTGGCCTCACTGGGCGGGCGCTCGTGAGCGAAGGCGCGCTCGAGGAAGGCATGCGCCGCCTCGATGAAGCGACAACTGTCGCGCTTGCCGGCGAAGCGAAGCTCCTGTACTGCGTTGCCTGGGCGTGCTGCTACCTCGTCTCCGCCTGCGAGCGGGTTCGGGACTACGAACGCGCCGCCCAGTGGTGTACACGGGTGGGCGAGTTCTGTGGGCAGCACGACATCTTTCTGCTCAACACCTGCCGAGCGCATTACGCCAGCGTTCTCAGTTGGCAGGGCCAATGGGACGAGGCAGAAGGCCAGCTGAACGCGGCGTTGGAGGGACTTCAGGCGTCCCGGCCTCCAATGGTCGGCGACGCACTCGCACGGCTGGGCGAGCTGCGCAGACGGCAGGGTCGAGTCCGCGAGGCGGAAGGCCTCTTTGCTCGAAGCCCGACGCACTCGCTATCCCTTCTCGGGCTCGCTGCAATCTCCCTCGAGCGCGACCAACTCTCGGAGGCCGCCGAGCTGGCCGATCGCTATCTCAGGCGGTTCCCCGATCCAGGCAGGGTCGAACGAAGCGCCGGGCTCGAGCTCGCAATCCGCGCGTTTGCGGGGATGGCTGAGTGGGACCGCACAACTGAGGCGCTCCGGGAGCTTCGCGAGATCGCGGAGCGGACCCGGACACGCCCTCTCCTCGCCGCGGCGAGCTCGGCCGAGGGAGCGGTCGCGGCGGCCCGCGGCGACCATGACCAGGCGCGGCGATCGTATGAGGACGCACTCGACCTCCTCGCCGAGTGCGAGGCTCGGTTCGAGGCGGCACGCGTACGGCTCGAACTTGCTGTGATTCTCGACACCGTAGGACGTCCTGATCGGGCGCGTCGCGAGCTCAAGGCAGCGCTGGCGGACTTTCAGGAGATGGGGGCGAGTGGGGAATCTGCTCGTGCTCTGAGCCTGCTCGAGCAGCTCGGCACGAGGCCGGTGTCACCTGCCTCCGAAGTTGCAGACACTCCCCTCGGCGTTCTGAGCAGGCGCGAGTTGGAGGTGCTGGGTCTGGTCGCCGAGGGTCTCACGAATCACGACATCGCGGAGCGCCTCGTTCTCAGCGAGCACACCGTCAATCGCCATGTCGCGAACATCCTTCGCAAGTTGGGACTTCCCTCGAGGGCAGCGGCGGCTTCCCTCGCGGGCCGGTATGGGCTCGCATAGCAAGAACTAGCCATTCGGCCGATCAGCCCGAGATTGGCTTGTTTCCGCGAAGCCGAGACGCAGCATCCACCTTACGGTCCCGGCATCAGAGCAGCGGCCATGAGGAGGGCGCGATGGACGGCAATGGCAACGGTAACGGCAAGGTGGTCGTCAACCTCGCGACGGGACTGGAGGACCCCGAGAAGGTCTTGGTCGCGTTCCTCGTCGCCGGAGCAGCCGCCACGGCGGGCAAGGACGTGACGATGTTCCTGACGAAGGAGGCAGTGCGTCTGGCGATGCCCGGAGTGGCGGTGGGCGTGGCGTGCGAGGGCTGTCCTCCGCTGCCGACGCTTGCGACCCAGTTCGCCGAGGCCGGAGGTCGCCTACTCGTGTGCCCGTACTGCTTCAACGCACGCGAGCTCGCCGAGGACGACCTCCTCGACCATGCCAAGATCGGGGGTGCAACCCCGCTCTGGCAGTGGATCGGTGATGACGGTGCAACGGTCTTTAGCTACTGAACTCGGCAACGCGATGGTCGCGGCTCTTGCCGAGCGGGACTTCGACCGGCTTGCTGGAACGTTCACGCCAAACATGCGCATGCGCGCGCGGATCCCGCCAGGCCCGATCGGCCTGTCGGGGGCGAAGCCCGCAGCCGCGAAGTTCGCAACCTGGTTCGGCGGCTCAGACGCGCTTGAGCTCGTCCGGTCCGGCAGCAACGAGATCGGTGATCGACTGCACGTCTTCTACCGGCTTCGCGTGAAGCGGCGCGGCGATCCCTGGACCGTCATCGAGCAGCACTTGATCTGCTCCTCCGACGATGGCCGGATTGCTGCCCTCGACCTCGTTTGCTCAGGCTTCCGTCCAGAGGGTTAGGGGTTACTTGGATGACCATGGCTAAGGCTTTCGGATCACGACGAAGTGAAGTCCTTCTCCGGCCCGTCCGAGGCCGGTGCATCCGCAGGCGAGCACTCCTCGAGCGCGAGCGCGCACGCATCGTCGAGGCTTAGCTTCGCGCCCGCCTCCCAGGCCGCCTCGAAGGCTGCCTCGTCGAGCTGGGCCCGTACCTTGGAGGTCGCGTCGTCCACCTCGCGCGCCATCCACGACTCGAGCAACAAGCCGATCCCCTCGAACACGCCAGCAGCGCGAGATATGAGACGGGCAGCGACCTCCGGTCTTCTGTCCCGGAGGTGGATGACCGCGAACCGGACGAGATCCATCCCTACGAAGGGGACGTTCCCGAGTTCCCGGTCGATGCGGAACGACTCCACGAGGAGCTCGCGCGCTTCGTCAAACCGACCCTCGTCAGCAGCCCTCTCGGAAAGCGCTCCGAGCGAGCGTGCCTCTACCCGGCGGTGACTGTACTCGCGGGAGTGTTCCAGGTTCTCCTCGGTCAGCAGCCAGAAGCGCTCCGTGTCACCGAGTTCCTCGTATGCCCAGGCGCGCGTCCGGTTAGCAGGAATCGCGACATCCCATGCTCCCAGGTGACGCAGGACGGGGATGACGTCGTCGAGGATCGCGAGCGTCTCCGACCACTTCGCGTCTTCTGTCAGCAGCCACGCTTCCTGCAACCGCGCGAGCGCGCTCAGATACGGATCCCCGAGTGCGGCAGCCAGCGACATCGCCTCTTCGAGATGCCGCTGGCGAGTCGGCCCCTGAGCGGCGCCGACGTCGATTGCGGAGCTTGCGGCGATGAGAGCGAGGCAGCGCGCCGACGTACGCTCCGGGTCCGCCGCCAGCGCGCTCTCGAGACGTGTTCGCCCCTCGGCGAGGTACCCGCGCGTGAACCAGAAATCCCGGAGAGAAGCCGCCGCGCGAAGGACGCGCTGGGTCTGTCCCGTCGCGGCAGCGAAGTCGAGCGCTCCTCGAACGTTGTCCACCTCGACGTCCACGCGATCGACCCAGCTGGCATCCATCACGATGACCGTTCCCTCCTCGGCGAGCTCGAGGAAGAATTCCGTATGCCTGCGCCGCAGCTCTTCCGCCTCCCCCCATGCCTGGAGCTGCTGGCCCGCGTACTCGCGGATCGTCTCGAGCATCCAGTAGCGCTGGCCCACCTTGGAGTCGCGCTTCCTCAGGAGGCTCTTGTCGAGCAGCGACTGCAAGGTGTCGGGATCAGCGCCCGCGATCTCCTCGGCGGCCTCGTAGGTGCAGCCGCCTGAGAAGACGGCCAGGCGGCGAAAGAGGCGCTGCTCGTCTTCCGAGAGCAGGTCATACGACCACTCGATCGTCGCCCGCAGGGTCTGCTGGCGGGGATCGGCGTCGCGTTCGCCTTTGAGCAGGTCGAGTCGCTGGGAGAGCTTGGCGAGCAGCTGTTCTGGGCTGAAGAGGGCGGTGCGGGCGGCCGCGAGCTCGAGCGCAAGTGGGAGCTCGTCCAGGCGCAGGCACAATTCGCGAACCGCGTCTCCTCCGGCGAAGGCGGGATCAATCGCACGGGCACGCGTGAGAAAGAGCGCCTCGCCATCCGACTCGGCGAGCGGGGGTACCGGGTAGGTCTGCTCGCCGCCCACTCGAAGGCGCTCTCGACTCGTGACGAGGACGTCGAGGTTGGGGCAGGCGGCGACCAACTCCGCGAGCTCGGGCGCCGCATCTACGACGTGCTCGAAGTTGTCGAACAGGCAAAGCATCACCTTGTCGGCGACGTGCTCGGCGAGACCGTTCTTCGACCCGAGCACCTGCCCCGCCGTCGCGAGCACGAGCGCGGGATCGCGCAATGGCGCGAGCGGCACCCACCAGACCCCGGCGGGGTAGGCGTCCGAGGCCATGGCTGCCGCCTCGAGGGCGAGGCGGGTCTTGCCGGTCCCGCCCGGCCCGATCAGGGTGAGCAGGCGAGCATCATCGGCAGCCAGGAGCTCGACGACCTCGCCCAGCTCGCGCTCTCTTCCGAGGAAGGGCGTCGCCGGCACCGGCAGGTTGGTGCGGTAGAGGGACTTCAGCGCGGGAAAGTCTCCATCTCCGAGCTGGTAGATGCGCTCGGGCGCGGACAGATCCTTGAGCCTGTGCTCGCCGAGATCGACGAGCTCGAGCTCGAGGAGTGGCGCGGTGGAAGCTGAGACGAGCACCTGTCCGCCATGGCCGCAGGCGGCGATGCGCGCGGCGCGGTGGACGTCACTACCGACGTAGCCCTCCGCGGTGAGAAGCGGCGTCCCCGTGTGCAGGCCGACGCGCACCGAGATCGGGCCGCCTGAGAGAACGTCGGTGAACGCCAATGCGGCAGCGAGCGCTCCCGGTGCTGTCGGGAAGGCGAAGAAGAAGGCATCGCCCTGCGTGTCCACCTCGATCCCGCCCTCCTTGGCGCACGCCTCGCGGATCACCCCGCGGTGGTCGGCGAGCGTCTCTGCGTACGACTCCGCTCCGAGCTCGTGCAGGAGCCGGGTCGAGCCCTCGACATCAGTGAAGAGGAACGTGACCGTGCCGGCAGGGAGGTCGTGGCGCATGACGCGATCATCCGCGCGAAGCGATTCCACGTCCAGCCCCGTAACTTCGCTCCCCATCCGGTCTGTCCGCCGTCTCAGGTCGAACAGACTCGCGCTTCGACCCCCGCTGACAAGGGAGATTTAGTCCAAGCTGGGCCCGAACATTCCTGACAGCTAAGAGCCCGGCCGGCCTCGGTGTGCACTGAGGGGTGCACTCAGGGCGCTCAGGCCGACTCGACCCCGTCGCCGACTTCGTCAGTCAGAGCGCCGGGAAGGAGGTGGCAAGACTCGCCGTGTGTTCTTACCGGATGGTCTAGGTCGGTCCCGCTCTTTGGTCGTTCAAGGGTAAGGAGCTGCGCGGCTAGACGTACGTTAGGAGGCCGCCGGGCCTCAAACCCGAGAAGGGAGAGCGAGTGTCGTTGGTTCATGGATCAGCGACGCGCCTGCGGACCGAGCGAGGGCAGACGTTCGTCGAGTACGCGCTCGTTCTTGCGGTTGTCGTGGTAGGGGTGCTTCTGGCGTCAACCTGGGTCGGCCTCGGGACCATGATGCTGACTGCCATCAATGCCGTCACTGCCGCGATTTAGGCCTTAAGGTCGACCAGGGCCCGGTAGGCCACACCGGCCTACCAAGCTCCGCACGGCGTCGGGCGTCCGACAGCCGAGTGCCAGCGGAACGAGTATCCGCTCCCGTGCGAGATATGGCAACGTCCCCTTCCGGGTGGCTCGAGGGTGCGACTGAGCGCGGTTCCCGCCTCTGGGAGATACACTCGGAGTAGCTGGCCGCTCCGTGATGGGCCCAAACCCAACAACGGAGGTGGATGTGCTCGTTGCAACTCACGGCTGGTGGCCCTGGCTTCTGACATACGCGGCCATTCTCGTTCTCGTCGTGTCCGTCGTCGCCTACTTCGTCAAGCGCCGCCGGGCAACCTAGTAGTGCGAAAGATGAACGGGTCCGAGCGCCAGCGCTGCATCGAGTGGCTCGATGCCCGTGCACGTGACCGGCTGGCCGAGCTCGAACGGAGCCGCCGCGAGCGAATCACCGAGTCTGCGCGACGCGCTGGGGCGTCGTCGGGCATGTCAAAGCCGGGTAAGCGTTCGCCCGTGGAGGTAGATACGTCCTCTCCGGGCCCGGTCCTGTAGGGCCGACCCTCTACTGACTCTCCCGAGCCTCTAAGGGCCCACGGTCACCGTTACCGAGCGATGGGCGCCGGTGGGCTCCCCTTGACCCCATCGTTACCTGCTCTGGCGATCCTCGAGACGTCATGGAGGGAACGCGGTAGGGGAAGGAGCATCACGATGAACCGCAAGCACTTCAGGTTCAGGAGACTCGTTCTCGGCCTCGCGGCGAGCCTTGCAATCGCCGCCGGCGCTGCACCCACGGTGCAGGCGAAGCCGATCAGCGGGAACCCGGCCTATCAGGCGCCGACATCGCAGGGGATCGTTCCGGCCGACGTTCGTGACCACCGGCTGATCGGGCAGCTGGTTCAGGCTGATCGGGGAACGTCGCAGTCCGGATTCGACTGGGGCGACGCAGGGATCGGCGCATCTGTCTCGTTCGGAGCCACGATGTTCCTGCTCACGGCGGTCGGGCTCGGCCGACGGTACCGGTCGCAGGTGGACCGCTCTCGTCTAGCCACGTCGTAGCCGCGGACAGACCGACAACCAGGCGAGAGCGGGCCCAACAGGGCCCGCTCTCGCCCTAGAAGATGGGCCGTTCGGCCCATGGAATCGGCGGCCGCGCTGATGTTCAGTTCGAGGAGCGGACCTCTCGATGCGCCTGATCCGACTCCTGACCCTGGCCGGCCTGCTCTGTGCGCTCCCGGCCGCGTGGCCGACGCCGGTCGGATCGACGCACCTCAAGCTGATCGTCGGGGTGACGGACGACACCGGCAAGTGGATGACGAGGCAGGACGGGATCGTGGGTGTGCACCGCGACCTCGGCCTGATGGCAGTGCGTGTGACGATCCCTTGGCGGCCGGGGAACCGCCGCCCGACGAAGCTGCAGCAGGTGTATCTGCACCGCGTGGCGCGGATGATCCAGCTCAACGACCGCATCGTCCTCGCCGTCTACAACACCGCCGATTTCGCACCGACGTCGGCAAAGAGCAGAGCGCAGTACTGCGCCTTCCTCGGCGGGGTGATCAGGCGGATCCCGCTGATCCACGACGTCGAGATCTGGAACGAGGTCAACTCGCCCACCTACTGGCCTCGGGAACAGGGAGCGGCCGCGTACGCCGCGCTGCTCGCTCGCTGCTACGACGTCCTTCACTCCCGTCCGGGCCCGATCAACGTCATCAGCTCGACCGCGTCGCGCCACGACCCGGCGGCGTTCGTCTCCGAGCTCGGCCGTGCCTACCGCGCGAGCGGGCGCGGACTCCCGCTCTTCGACATCTTCGGCCACAACCCGTACCCGGAAAGCTCCGCCGAGCCGGTGTGGACACGACACGACGGCTCCGAAGTGATCGCGGAGGGGGACTACGAGACGCTGATGAAGGTGCTCGCGGCCGCCTTCGACGGCACCGGCCAACCGCCGCCCGGAACGCGGGGAATCTCGATCTGGTACGTGGAGGACGGGTTCCAGACCGCTCCGCTCCCGAGCAAACGGCGTTTCTATCGCGGACGCGAGAACGATCCACATGTCATCCCGGCGGTTGCTCCCGGGCTCGGGGACGAGATCGACCAGGCAACGCAGCTGACCGCTGCGATCCGGCTCGCCTACTGCCAGCCGGCTGTCTCGGGCTTCCTGAATTTCGGCCTGCTCGACGAGGACCGGCTCGGCGGCTGGCAGTCGGGCCTGCTCTGGCGCGACGGGACGCGCAAGCCGTCATACGATGCCTTCAAGGCCGCGATCGCCGAGGTGCGTCGGCGTGACACCGACTGCTCCAGAGTCGCGGGGGCGCCGAAGGGCTGAGAGCGACCGAGTACGCTGCCGCGGGTGCGCGTCTCGTTCCTCGTGCCCGCCTACAACGAGGCGGCGACGATCGCCGAGCTGCTCGACCGGGTGGCGGCGCTCGGCCTCGAGAAGCAGATCATCGTGGTCGACGACGGGTCGACGGACGGAACCGGCGAGCTCGTGGAGCGGTGGCGGAGCGGCCGTGACGACGTTCGACTCGTCCGTCAGGAGAACCGGGGCAAGGGAGCTGCGATCCGCGCCGCCATCCCGCTCGCCGACGGTGAGATCGCGGTCATCCAGGACGCCGATCTCGAGTACGACCCCGTCGACGTCCCGGCGCTGATCGAGCCGATCGAGCGCGGCGTCGCGGACGTCGTGTTCGGGTCGCGCCTGTCCGGCGGCAAGCCGCAGCGCGCGTACCTGTTCTGGCACCTCGTCGGCAACCGGTTCCTGTCGCTTCTGACGAACCTTCTGTTCAACACGACAATCTCCGACATGGAGACGGGCTACAAGGCGTTCCGCATCGAAGTCCTGCGTTCGCTCGACCTGCATCAGGACGACTTCGGCATCGAGCCCGAGATCACGGCGAAGATCTGCAAGCGCAAGCTCCGCGTGTACGAGCTGCCGATCGCGTATTACGGGCGCACCTACGCAGAGGGTAAGAAGATCACGTGGCGAGACGGCTTCAAGGCGATCCGGGTCCTGCTCGGCGTCCGGCTGTTCGGCTGAATCTCTTCGTCGCGGGGCTTGCCCTGGCGCTCGCGGCGTCGGCGGCCCCGGGCGCGGTCGGGGCGCTGCCGCGTGTGGAGAGGGGGATAGCCCGTGACTCCAAGCTGACGACTGCCGAGCGCAGGCACGCAGCGGGAGATCGGCTTCATCTCGACCCGGCACCGTTCGACGCGTTTCGTGCTCGTCTGCGTGCGCGCGAGCGCTACGCCGTCGACGTTCCTCCGGGCCCACGGGGGCCTTTCGTCACCCGCGGAGAGGTCGTCCGGGCCTACGCTGCGTCGCTGAGACGATCAGACGAGCGCGAGCTGGCGGTAGCTCGCCAGGCCGGATACGCCCACTCCGACGAGGCGAAGCGCGCCCGGCCGGTCGGTGAGCGCGCGATCGAGTAGCGCGCAGGCCAGGTCGCCGATCTGGCCTGCATCGTCGATGCCGACACGAAGCGAGGTCGAGCGACTGCGAATGGAGAAGTCCGTGTAACGGAGCTTCGTCGAGACGGTGCGGGCGCTCCTGCCAGTCTCGAGTAGGTGGTCGGAGACCCGCGCCGCCATGCGCCTGAGCTCCCCGTGCAGTAGCTCGCGATCCGTCAGGTCGCGCTCGAACGTGTTCTCGACGCTGATCGAGATCCGCTCGGTCTGGAGATCGAGCCCGCGAGCGTCGATCCCGCGGGCGCGGTCGCGGAGCATCCGGCCGATGCTGCCCGGGAGCAGTCGCCTCAACTCGGCGTCCTCGAGCCCCGCAAGGGTGCCGATCGACTCGACGCCGGCCTGGACAAGCCGCTCCTCGGCCTTCGGGCCCACCCCGGGCAGCCGGCGAACGGCGAACGGGGCGAGGAAGCGCTCCTCGCTTCCCGGCGGCACGACCGTGAGCCCTCCGGGCTTGCGGTGGTCGCTCGCGATCTTGGCGACCACCTTCGAGGTCGACACTCCGATCGCACAGGTCAGGCTCGTCGCGGCACTCACGGACGTCTGCACCGCCTCGGCGACCTTGCGAGCGCCGAGAAAGTCCTGCGCCACCTCGCCGATGTCGAGGTAGCCCTCGTCGAGCCCGGTGCGTTCGACGGTGGGAACGACGCCTCGCACCGTTTCCCAGACCGCCTGTGAGTACTCGCGGTAGAGCGCGTGACGCGGAGGGATGAAGGTCGCGTGTGGACAGCGACGCAGGGCCTCGGCGCAGCTCATCGCGGACTGGATGCCGAACGCGCGCGCCGCGTAGTTCGCGGTCGCGACCACGCCACGCCCGCGCGGATCGCCGCCGACGACGAGGGGCTTCGACCGCAGATCCGGGTCCTCGATCTCCTCGACCGCGGCGAAGAAGGCGTCGAGGTCGAGATGGCCGAGGATCATGCGAGGAATGTAGTCGGCGCGCCGGAACGCACGTTCGAGCGGGAGCGCTGGGGCGCAGAAGCCGACCGCCGGGGCCGAGGGTCACGGAAGGAGGTCGACACACCCCCACCCTT
>DATDDZ010000224.1:0-2335 GCA_036523555.1 Gaiellaceae bacterium | reverse complement strand
CGGCAGCGCGTACCTCGCCGGGCTCGCCGACGCGCGGGGCGAGTACATCGTCATGGGCGACGCGGACGAGACCTACCCTCTCGAGGAGCTTGGTGGGTTCGTCGACCGGCTCGAGCAGGGCGACGATCTCGTGCTCGGCTCCCGCTTCAAGGGCAAGATTCACGGCGACGCCATGCCGTGGCTCAACCGGCGGATCGGCAACCCGATTCTTACCGGTCTCCTGAACCTGTTCTTCGGCGTCAAGGTCTCGGATGCGCATTGCGGTATGCGCGCCGTCCGCCGCGACGCACTGAACGTGCTAGACCTGCATTCGACGGGAATGGAGTTCGCCTCGGAGATGGTCTTCAAGGCGTACCGCCGGGGGCTGCGCGTGAGCGAGATCCCGATCGACTACTTCCCTCGCACCGGCGAGTCGAAGCTCAACCGCTTCGGCGACGCCTGGCGACACGCTCGGTTCATGCTCGTCTACAGCCCGAGCTGGCTCTACTTCCTCCCGGGTCTGATCCTGCTCTTGCTCGGGCTCGCCGGCGCGCTCGTTCTGGCAACCGGCCCGGTGGACATCTTCGGGAGGACATGGGAGATCCACACGATGCTCGCCTGCATCGCCGCGATACTGGTCGGCTCGCAGGTGGTTCAGCTAGGGGTCTTTGCGCGCACATATGCGCTCGTCCACCTGAACGAGCACGACCCCCTCTTCGACCGGCTGCATGCGCGGTTCCGGCTCGAACACGGGCTGCTTCTCGGGGGAGGGCTCCTCTTCGCTGGGATCGCCATCGTTGGCCTGATCTTCGGACAATGGGCCGTCAACGGGTTCGGCCGTCTGGGACACGCACACGCGACGGCACTCGGGTTCACGCTGTTCGGCCTCGGCGCGCAGGTCGTGCTTGGCTCGTTCTTCCTCAGCCTGCTCACAATGCGCTGGACACACACCCCGAGCCCTGCGACGAACGGGCGCCCTCGGGCGTGAGCGCAGCGACTCACGCGTACGTCCCTTTCAACACGCGTCGGTACGGCGGTCACGAGCGACTGCTCGCGCTCGCCGGGTCGCCTGACCGTGTTCTCGACATCGGCTGCTCGACCGGCTACCTCGCGCGCCGGCTCGTGGATCGCGGCGCGACGGTGGTGGGAATCGACGTCGACGAGGCCGCTGCCGCCGAGGCCAGGCGCGTCTGCGAGCAAGTGCTCGTAGGCGACGTCGAAACGATGGAGTTGCCGTTGTCGGAGGGCTCCTTCGACGTCGTTCTCTGCGGAGACCTGGTCGAGCATCTCAGAGACCCCGTGGCATTCCTGGGCCGCCTGCGGCCGCTGCTTCGACAGGGAGGGCGGCTGGTGCTCACGACCCCGAATGTCGCGAATTGGGCCATGCGCCTCGGCCTGCTGGCAGGCCGATGGCGCTACACGGACCGCGGCATCCTCGACCGCACGCACGTACACCTCTTCACGAAGAAGACGCTCGAGGAGACACTCGAGGAAGCCGGTTACCGAATTCTCGAATTCGAGGTCACTGCCCCGGTTCCGAAGATCGAGGTGCCGGCGGTCGAGCGAGCCGCACATGCGGTAGCGCGCCTTCGCCCTTCGCTGTTCGCGTACCAGTTCGTCGTTGCAGCTTCGCCGCAGTGATCTCCGTCCTGATCCCGGTCAAGAACGGCGGCGCAGGCCTCGTCCGCTGCCTCGAGGGAATCGCAAGACAGGAGGTCGAGGACGAGGTCGAGGTCGTCGTCGTGGACTCCGGGTCGAGCGACGGCAGCGTCGAGCGGGCGCGTGATCTCGGTGCCCACGTACACGAGATCGACCCCGGACAGTTCGTCCACGGCGCGACACGCAATCTCGCCGCACAACTCTCGCGCGGCGATGTGCTCGTCTTCACCGTTCAGGACGCCGTGCCTGCCGACGAGCGCTGGCTTGCGACGCTCGTCGGCGCTCTCGACGGCGCCGGCGTCGCAGGGGCCTACGGGCGCCAACTGCCGCACGAGGACGCGAGCCCGCCTGAGCGGTTCTTCCTCGACTTCATGTACGGCCCGACGCCGCGGATTCAGCGACTCGCCGACGTGGGCGAGCTCACCTTCGAGCAAACCCTGTTTTCCAACGTCAACTCGGCGATCCCTCGACGCGTGTGGGAGCGCAATCCGTTTCAGGACGACGTGAGGATGAGCGAGGACCAGGAGTGGTCGCGGAGGATGCTCTTGTCCGGCCGGGCGATCGCATACGAGCCCCGCGCCGCAGTCCGGCACTCGCACGCGTACACGCTGGCGGGGGCGTTCCGCCGCTTCTACGCATCGGGCGCGTCGGCTAACCGCTCCTACGTTGCTGGAAAGCCGTCCCGAAAGGCCTTAAG
>DATDDZ010000223.1:0-2828 GCA_036523555.1 Gaiellaceae bacterium | reverse complement strand
CATGAGGGCGAGCAGATGGTTGCCGTGCGACTTCGTATGGCCGAGCCCCGTCTCCCAGAGCGGGACGAACGTGATCAGCCCGAACCACGCGACACTGCGAAGCGCGATCACGCCGAGGAGAAGCTTCATCGCGCCGGGGTCGTCGACTCCTCCGACAGTGCGCGCCGCGTGGGGCTCCGGCCTGAAGCTGCGCAGGTACGGCGTGCCGATGACGGTGGCCGCCGCGACCAAGAGACCCGGGACGGCGAGCACGAGGCCGCCGCGGAGGCCGAGCGCGGCGACGATCGCGGTGGTCGCGATCGGCCCGAGCCCGTAGCCGAGGTTGCCGCCGATCGAGAACCAGGCCATGCCGCTCGCCCGCTTCCGGCCGCTGACGTATCCCGCGAACTTCGAGGCCTCGGGATGGAAGGCGGCGACGCCGATGCCCGAGAGCAGCACGAGCAGCAGGACGAGCCAGTAGCTCGAGGCGTCGGCCGCGAACGCGATCGCGACACCCGCGAGGGCAACCCCGCCAGGTAGCAGCCACATGGCGCCGCGGCGATCCGACCAGAGCCCGAACAGCGGCTGGATGAGCGATGACGAAGCCTGCGACGCGAGGATCACCCCGCCGACGGCGGTGTACGAGAGCGAGAACCGGTCCTTCAGGAAGGGAAGCAGCGCCGGAAGCGCGCCGCCGGCGAAGTCCGTGGCGAGGTGACCGCTCGACAGCAGTGCCATCGCCCGGCGATCGATCTCGGCCCGCACGGCTGCAGGCTACAGCGGTGCTGCTAGACGGCCGGCGCGACCGACGGGCGATAACGGGCGATCAGCGCGTGCGAGAGCTCCCATTGCTTGCCGGCCAACTCGATGCGGTTCTGCTCGAGCTTCGAGCCGTTGATGCCCTGCTCGCGTAACCGCTGCCGCTCGACCGTGAGCTCGGAGATCTGGTCGAGAAGAGTCTCGACGGTGGGATCGGCTGCACGCATCTCGGTGTTCACCATCGGCATTTGACGGCCGGGCGCGGGCCCGGTTAGGGAAATTTCGTAAAGACGGCGTAAATCCCTGCTCGGGTACGATCGCGGCCCGATGGACGAGGTCGCGATCGAGATCATGGCGCCAGGCGAGGCGGAGACGGATACGCTCGCCGTCCCCCTGGCCGAGGAAGACGCGGGCGGAGACGTCGGCGCGGGAAGCGTGAGCGAGCGAGCGCAGCAGCAGCTGCGGCGCCTCGCCGCCGACGGCGACCTGAAGGGGGACGTCGGGCAGACGCTCCTCCTGCACACCGACGCCGACGAGAAGGCGCCGCGGATCGTCGTGGCGGGGGTCGGCAAGCGGGCAGACATCGATGCCGACGCCGTTCGCACCGCCGCGGCTGCAGCAACCCGGCGCGTCGGAGAGGCCGCCCGTACGGTCGGCTGGGTGCTGGACGAGTCTCTGCCGCTCTCACTCGAAGAGCAGGCGACGGCCGTCGTCGAAGGAATGGTGCTCGGCTCCTACGCACCGGGACGGTGGAAGACCGGGACGAAGTCCGAGCAGCGCCTCGAGAAGATCGTCCTCGTCACGGCGAATCCGAACGGCCTCGACGAGGTTGCCTCGCAAACCGGACGCATCGGCAAGTGGGTCAACGCGGCCCGCGATCTCGCGAACTCGCCGCCCAACGAACTGACGCCCGAGATCCTTGCGCAGCGCACCGCTGAGCTCGTCGGCCCCACGGTCGAGGTCGACGTGCTCGATCCGTCGCGCATCGACGAGCTCGGGATGGGCGCACTCTCCGCGGTGGGGCGCGGGAGCGCGAACGGGCCGCGCCTGATCGTCCTTCGCTACGAGCCGGCCTCGCCGACGCGCGCCGACCTCGTGCTCGGCCTCGTCGGGAAGGCGATCACGTTCGACGCAGGGGGAATCTCGCTCAAGCCGGCCCTGAAGATGCAGGACATGAAGGGCGACATGGCCGGCGGAGCTGCGGTCATCGCCGGGACGGCCGCCGTCGCGGAACTGGGCCTCCCCGTCCGGGTCGTGTCGGTCGTCGCCGCGGCCGAGAATCTCGTCGGCGGCGACTCCTTCCGGCCAGGCGACATTCTCCGGGCGGCGAACGGCAAGACGATCGAGATCACGAACACGGACGCCGAGGGACGTCTCGTGCTCGCGGACGCACTCTGGTACGCCCGCAGGGAGGGCGCGACGCACGTCCTCGATCTCGCCACGCTCACGGGCGCCATGGAGCTCGCGCTCGGGGATCTCTACGCGGGCCTCTTCTCGAACGACGACGGGTGGCTGGAGGAGATCCTCGAAGCGGCGAAGACGAGCGGCGACCACGCCTGGCCCTTCCCGCTGCACCGCCGCTACAGGCGCTACGTCGACTCGGACTTCGCCGACCTGATGAACTCGTCCGACCTGAGGCAGGGCTCCCCGGTGCTGGCCGCCGAGTTCCTGCGCGAGTTCGCCGGGGACGGGCCCTGGGCGCACATCGACATGGCCGGCCCGGGCTTCCTCGAGCGATCGCGCGGCGACTACCTGACCCAGCCCGGGGGCACCGGTTACGGCGTGCGCCTGATCGTCGAGCTCGCCAAGCGTCTCGGCACTTGAACCTCGACCTCGCCCCCGAGCAGGAGCTCGTCCGCTCGACGGTGCGCGACTTCGCGTTGCAACGCGTCGCGCCGGTCGCCGAGGAGCTCGACCGCGAGGCGCGCTTCCCCTACGAGCTCATCCCCGAGCTCGCCGAGCTGGGCCTGATGGGAATGACGATCCCGGAGCAGTACGGGGGTGCCGGCGCGGACACCGTCTCCTACGCGATCGCGGTCGAGGAGCTCACGCGCATCGACTCGTCTGTCGCGATCACGGTTGCCGCGCAT
>DATDDZ010000222.1:0-2354 GCA_036523555.1 Gaiellaceae bacterium | reverse complement strand
GCACGAAGAACGGATCGTCGTCTGCGATCACGATCCTCGTCGGCTCCGGCGGTGACGGCAGAACCGACGGCACGAGCATGAGTCTGCCGTATCGGGCTGCCCCTGTCTCCCCCCTGGAGGGCTAGGCGGGCGTTCGATCCGGGGCGGGTCGGCACAATAGGACAGTGCTGAGCCCGGCCGTGGAGAACCTCGTCGCGCAACTCTCGCGCTTACCCGGCGTGGGCAGCCGCACCGCCCACCGTCTGGCGTTCCACCTGTTGCAGCGGCCGAAGGACGAGGCTCTCGCGCTCGCGACCGCGATCGAGGACGTGAAGGAGCGCGTGCGCTTCTGCAAGGAGTGCGGCAACCTCACCGAGGAAGACGTCTGTGCGATCTGCCGCGACGCGCGACGGGATCACACGCTGATCTGCGTTGTCGAGCAACCGGTCGACCTCATCTCGGTGGAGCGCACGAGCGAGTTTCGGGGGCTCTACCACGTCCTCGGCGGTGCGCTCTCCCCGCTCGACGGGGTCGAGCCGGAGCACCTGCGCATCGACGAGCTCGTCGGCCGCGTCGAGCGGAACGGCGTCGAGGAGGTCGTGCTCGCGACGAATCCGAACATGACCGGTGAGGCAACGGCCGCGTACCTCGCCGACCGGCTGCGCGGGCGCGTCCGCGTGACACGACTTGCGAGCGGGCTTCCCGTCGGGGGTGACCTCGAGTATGCGGACGAGGTCACACTGGGACGCGCTCTGGCCGGCCGACGGGAGATGGAGTGACGACGACCGATTACGAGGCCGTCCCGACCGTCCAGCGCGACCACTCCGCCATGCGGTACGGGACCGTCGTCCTGAAGTTTGGCGGCACGTCGGTCGCCGATCCCGACAAGCTGAAGAGCGTCGCACGCCGCCTCGTCGCGGCACGCGAGAACGGGTCGCGCGTCGTCGCCGTGCTCTCGGCAATGGGAAGCACCACAGACGAGCTCGTCGATCTCGCGCATCGCGTCTCCCCCCAGCCCGTTCCCCGTGAGCTCGACATGCTCATCTCGGTCGGCGAGCGGATCTCGTGCGCGCTGGCCGCGATGGCGATTCACGACCTGGGCCATGTCGCGATCTCGCTCACCGGCTCCCAGGCGGGGATCGTCACCGACACGGTGCACGGGAAGGCGAAGATCGTCGACGTCCGCGCTCGCCGAATCCACGAGGCCCTCGATCAGGACAAGATCGTCCTCGTCGCCGGTTTTCAGGGGATTTCGGCCGACTCATTCGACGTGACGACGCTCGGCCGTGGCGGCTCCGACACGACCGCGGTTGCGCTGGCGGCGGCCCTCGGCGCCGATGTGTGTGAGATCTACACGGATGTGGCCGGCGTCTACTCGGCCGATCCCCGCCTCGTCCCGGGGGCGCGCAAGCTCGACCTCCTCAGCTTCGAGGAGATGCTCGAGATGGCGTCCTCCGGTGCGCGTGTGCTGGCAACCCGCGCGATTGAGGTCGCGCGCAGCCACAATGTGACGATCCACGTCCGCTCGACGTTCGACGACAACCAAGGCACGTGGATCCGCGAGGAGGACGAGACCATGCTCGAGAAGGCCCTGATCTCCGGCGTCGTTCACCAGCGCGAAGAGACCGTGTACCGGGTCGAGGGCGCAACGGCGGCGCGGCTCTTCGGCGCGCTCGCAGACGCGAGCGTCAACGTCGACACCATCGTCCAGACGAGCTCCGAGATCGTGTTCTCGGCGCCGGTCGAGGACCGGGCCGACGCCGAGCGCGTCCTGAACTCCCTCGGGGTCACCTGGTCGGCACGGGACGACCTCGGGAAGGTCTCGCTGATCGGAGCCGGAATGAAGAGCCACCCGGGCGTCGCGGCCAAGACGTTTGCCACGCTCGAGGCGGCCGGAATCGAGGCCCCGGTCGTGTCCACCTCGCCGATCAAGATCGCCTGCCATGTCCGGAGCACCGATGTCGACCGCGCCGTGAAGGCGCTCCACGAGGCCTTCGAGCTTGGCTAGGGATGCCCGGATAGCCGTGGTCGGCGCAACGGGCGCCGTCGGCACGGTTACGGTCGAGCTCCTCGGAGAGCGCGGATATACGAACGTGCGCACGCTCGCCTCGGCTCGGTCGGCCGGCAAGAAGGTTGGCGAGCTCACCGTCGAGGAGGCGACGCCGGAGCTCCTCTCCTCAGGAGAGTTCGACGTCTGCCTGTTCTCGGTCGGAACGGCGACCTCCCGCGTCCTCGTCCCCCACGCCGTCGCCGGCGGGGCGGTGGCGATCGACAAGTCGTCGGCCTACCGGCTCCAGGACGGCGTGCCCCTCGTCGTCCCCGAGGTCAACGGCGCGGAAGCCGACAAGAACGAGGGGATCGTCGCCAATCCGAAC
>DATDDZ010000221.1:0-2338 GCA_036523555.1 Gaiellaceae bacterium | reverse complement strand
CCTCGAGGTAGCGAAGCATTCGCGGCGACCACCCGGTGTGGGCGGAGGCCTGCCCGACGGTCAGCTCCTGCACTCCGAGACCTTAACACATCTGTGTCAATGATTCGGTAGCAGTCGCCGACGCACCAGCTCGAGGCTCTCGGCCTTCGCCCCGCCGGCCTGCAGATAGGCCTCGGCGCCCCCGTAACGGCGCCCGACCTCGGCGAGGATGCCCACCATCGTCCGTCCCGCCGGCACGGAGACTCGCCGTCGGCGGTCCCGCTCGCGGTCGTCCGCGGCCCCGTCGATCCACTCCTGCTGGTACGGGGCAAAGCTCTCGTCGCTGAGCGCGTGATCCGCCGCGATCGCCTCCTCTTCCACCGGGAGGAGCGACAGCATCAGCGCAACTGCCAGGCCCGTGCGGTCGCGCCCTCCGGCGCAGTGGATCACCACGGGGCCCTCGGTCGCCGCGACGGCGTCGACGACGGCCCCGTACTCCGTTCCATACGTCTCGAGCAACCCCAGATACGCCGCCCGCATCGACGGCCAACTCCACGAGTCCGGGACGTCGTCGGGCGTGATCGGGACGTGCAGGACCGGAAGGGGCGCGTCGCCGGGCTCGTCTTCGTCGCGCTCGCGCCGGCTCCGCAGGTCGATGACGAGCTTCGTTCCGTAGTGGGCGAGGGCATCCCACCCTGTCCTCGTCAGATGCCGTACCGAGTCGGCACGGACGATCGACCCGAACCGGGTCTCCCCGCCGCCGACGACCGGCAGCCCGCCGAGATCTCGAACGTTCACACAGCCGTCCCACGCGAGGACGCGCACCTTGCTCAAGGCGTGGAGGTGCCCTCCCGCCCGTAGCGGTCCTCGAGGCGGACGACGTCGTCGAGCTGCGACGTCGACACCTCCAGGATCGTCGTGTCTTCGAGCGCCGTGACGCGATGGACGGTGCCGGGCCGGAAGCGGAAACATGCCCCGGCGCCGACCACCTCTTCGTTGAGGACAGCATCCCCGGCCGAGCCCAGCTCGAGCTTGGCGCGTCCGTCGTGGACGAGCCACGATTCGTCCTTCTCACGGTGGAACTGAAGGCTCAGGGACTCGCCTGCCTTGACGAACAGCACCTTGCCGACGTAATCGTCCGACTCCGCCCAGATCAACTCGTGCCCCCACGGCTTCTCCACCTTGCGGGGCTCGACCGCCCAGGGGTCGAGGCCCGTCAGGTTGGGCGAGTCGAGGCTCACCCGGCGACTCTAACCCCGGTTGCGAGCGAGAGTCGGCCTGAGCTCGGGATGAGCAGCGTAATGCTCCTCGGCGCGCTGCAGATCCTTCGGCGTGTTGACAGTGATCCAGAGCCCTTCGTGCCGGAACGCGAACAACTTCCCCTCGCCCGCGAGCTCGGGAAACGTCGACTGCTCGTGATCACCGCGTTCGGGCAGCCGTGCGAGCGCCTCGTCGTCGAGGACGTAGACGCCCTCGTTGATCCAGTGTGGGAGGCGCGGAGCCTCGCGGAAACCGGTGACGCGATCGCCGTCGGCGAGGTCGACCACGCCGAACGGCGACGTGAGAGGCGCCACCACGATCGTCGCGGCTCCTCCACCCCGCCCGTGCGCCTCGAGGAGGACGGCAAGGTCGACGTCGCTGAGCTCGTCGCCGTTGAGCGCGAAGAGCGGGCCTCTTTCCTCGCGGTGCCGGGCCGCGAAACGGAGCCCTCCCCCGCGTCCGAGCGGCTCGGGCTCCGCGACGGCGACGACGTCGGCTCCGAGCCCCGACAGCTTCGCCTCGAACAGCCCGGATTGGCCGGCAGCGCAGCTGACGATCACGCGCTCGACGCCCGCGCGAACCAATTGCTCCACCTGATATTCCGCGAGCGGGTGGCCAGCGATCGTCACGAGCGCCTTCGGCTGACCCTTCGCCGCGTCGCCGAGCCGGGACGCCTGCCCGCCGGCGAGGATGATCGCCTCCACTAGCGCGGAGCCTTCAGCGCGGAACCTTCGTCTGCGGGTCTTGTTCGGCCGTTTCCGGCAGCGTCTCGAACGCCGAGCTCGCGCGGCCGATGCCCTCGTACGCGAAGCCCGCGCGCCGGGTCTCGCCCGGGTCGAGCAGGTTCCGGCCGTCGATGATCAGCGGCCGGGACATCGATTCTCGGACTTCCGGAGACGCGAGCCCGCGCAGCTCCTCCCATTCGGTGACGATGACGGCCGCGTCGGCTCCGCCGACGGCCTCGAGAACCGAGTCGAACAGCACCGCGCCCTTCATCAGCTCACCGGGCCGCGCCACGGGGTCCCAGGCCCGGACCTCCGCCCCCTCGGCGAGCAGCCGCGATGCCAGGACGAGCGACGGAGCCTCGCGCATGTCGTCG
>DATDDZ010000220.1:0-8409 GCA_036523555.1 Gaiellaceae bacterium | reverse complement strand
TCCATGTGGCCTATTCGCGGGCCGCGGTGACCGACGTCCCGCTCACGCTCGCGGTCGCCGTCGCCCTCGCGTTGATGGTTCGGGGACGGCTCGAGCTCGCCGGCATCGCGGTCGGCCTCGCGATCGGCTTCAAGTATCCGGGCGTGTTCCTGGTCGTGCCGCTCGTGGTCGCCGGCTGGCAGCGCTGGTCGAGGCTCGTGGTCTCGTTGATGCTCGCGGTAGCCGCGTTCTTCGCGTCGAGCCCGTTCACGCTCGTCCACCGGCATCAGGCCTGGCACGCCCTGTTCCGCGTCCAACGCCTGGCACGCGACGGCTGGCTCGGGTTCGAGCACGATCACATCGCCCCGATCGCGTTCGTCGACCGGCTCTGGGAAGGCCTCGGGCCGGCACTTATCGTCGGCGTGCTCGGGCTCGTCGTGGCGCTCGTCCGCCGAACGCGCGTCGATCTGATCCTGTCGCTCTTCGTCGTCGTCTACTTCGCGGACCTGATGACGCTCGACGCCCACTTCGATCGCTACGTCCTGCCGCTCGTCCCCCCGCTGGGAGCGCTCGCGGGCCGGTTCCGCGCCCTCGCGCCGGTCACGCTGCTGCTGCTCGTCGTCCCGCTCACGTGGTCGATCCGCGACACGAAGAAGCTGACGCGGACCGACACGCGCGTGGTCGCGCATCAATGGGTGGTGTCCCACGTGCGGGCCGGAACGAGGGTGGCCGCCGATCCCTCGACGCCTGCTTTCCCGACGCTCCGCGTTCTGCAGCTCGGCCTTCCCGGGCCGAAGCGGCCCTTCGATCAGAACCGCAGCATCCCGCGGCTGCGGCGGCAGGGCATCCGGACGGTGATCGTCACCGGGTCGGTGACGGACCGGGTGTTGGCCGCGCGATCCAACTATCGGCGAGAGGCGCACTTCTACGACACGCTTGCCGAGCACGCGAAGCGGATCTACTACCTGCAGCCCGGCGACGGCCGCGCCGGTCCGTGGGTCGCCGTCTACCGCATCGGCTGACGCGGGGCCGACCGCCGGAGGTCAGCCGAAGAAGGCCTGCGCCACGGCCCACCACTCGTCCGGGACCGTCTTCAGCTGGGCCGTCGCGTCCGCGAGCGGCACGTCCACGATCGTGTCTCCGTGGAGCGCCGCCATTCGGCCGAACCGGCCTTCGGCCACGAGCTCGGCGGCCTTGAGCCCGTAGCGGGTCGCGAGCACGCGGTCGCGCGGGGTCGGCGACCCGCCGCGCTGAACATGGCCGAGCACGGTGACACGCGTCTCGTACCCGGTCCGTTTCTCGATCTCGCGCGCGAGCATCGCGCCGACACCGCGCTCGGACAGACGCATGTGGCCGAACTCGTCGACGTCTCCCTCGTCCTCGAGCCCTTCGAGCTCGTAGCCCTCGGACACGACCACGATCGAGAAGTCCTTGCCGCGCTCGTGCCGCCGGCGGAGCTCCTTGCACGCGTCTTCGATGGAGACCGGGTGCTCGGGGATGAAGATCATGTCGGCGCCGCCGGCGATGCCGCTCATCACGCCGATCCAGCCCGTGTGGCGCCCCATCACCTCGACCACCATCACGCGGTTGTGCGATTCGGCGGTCGTGTGCAGGCGGTCGATCGCCTCGGTCGCGATCCAGACGGCAGTGTCGAAGCCGAACGTGTAGTCCGTTGCCGACAGGTCGTTGTCGATCGTCTTCGGGACGCCGACGACCGGGAAGTCGTGCTCGGCGTGGAGTCGCGCGGCGACGCCGAGGGTGTCTTCACCTCCGATCGCGACGAGCGCGTCGAATTCTTCTTCCCGGAAGTGCGCGAGAACCTTGTCGACGCCGCCCTCGATCTTGTACGGGTTCGTCCGCGTCGTGCCGATGATCGTGCCGCCGCGGGGGAGGAGCCCCGAGATCTCGCGTGGCCCGAGCGGCTCGAACAGCCCCTCGACGAGGCCCTTCCAGCCCTCGCGCACGCCGACCACGGCGCCGCCGCTCGTCATCACCTGCCGGCCGACCGCCCGGATGACCGCATTGAGGCCCGGGCAGTCGCCGCCGCCGGTGAGGATCCCGACCTTCACGACGCGATCGTAGAGGACCACTGAGGGGGCTACGATGGTCGCTGCGCCGAAGTGGCGGAACTGGCAGACGCGCCGGACTCAAAATCCGGTGCCTGAAAGGGCGTGTGGGTTCGAGTCCCACCTTCGGCACCTGATGGTTGAGCGGAACGGCGGAGACGGCGCCTGACCGCTTGATCCGAAAGGGGCAACGCAGTGGGCAGCTCGCCCCTCCGGTGGGGGCGCCTGGATCGCTCAGCTCCGCAGCGCCTTACCTGTCGGGTGCGGTCGTTGGCGATCTAGTCGCTCAAGAGCAGTCGCAGCGTTCGCCGCGCCAGGACTCCCGACCCTCGCGCAGGGCGACGGCCGCGATGACGAGCGCGGCGGCGGGGTCAGCCCACCACCAGCCTGCGATCGCGTTGGCGAGCAATCCGACGAGTAGGGCGATCGAGAGGTAGGCGCAGATCATGTTCTGCTCTGCTTCGCTGACCGTGGCTGATGAACCGAGTTGTCGCCCGACGTTCCGCTTGGCACGGGCAAGGAGCGGCATGGTCGGAGCGGTGACGGCGGCGAGGCCAATGCCGACCCACGACACCTCCGGATGAGCGCCGCCCGTGAAATTGCGGATCGACTCCACCGCCACATAGGCGGCGAGCAGGAAGTAGCTCGCAGCGATCATCAGCTGCGCGCGCCGTTCAGCGGTCGATGAGGCGAGGCGGATGCCGGTGAACAACCAGATGATCGCGAACGCCGCCACTCCTTCGATCAGGCTGTCGGCCCCAAAACCGATCAGCGCAATCGACCCCGCCACGATTCCCGCCCCGACAGCGACCGCAAACTCGATCAGATGCCATGCGTTGCCGCCCCAGGCGAGGCGACGGGCACGCTGCTCCAATCGCGCTCGATCCGTCGGAATCGGCGCGTGCTGGATCGGTTTCAGCTCGATGGTGGCCACGGGAAAGCAGCGTACCGAGGGGCAACACGGCGCAACAGAATCAATGAGACGCGGGTGCGCGGTAGTTGCGCGGCCGCATGCGTCGGGGAGCGTGGCGCCGGCGCGACACGACGAGGCCTCGCGGGCCCAGGGCGCGCACGTGTCCCATTTGCCGGTCGGACCGACCAATCACCAGGCTCGGAGTCGTCACCGATGAGAGGAGCACCGATGTTCAACCTCCGCGCCCATCACCATCCCCCTCACGGTCGCGCTCTGCGGAGCGGCCCTCACGGTTGCGCCGCTGGCGGCCAAGGGCGGCCCCGGCGTCCGAGCAGCCGGCCGTCCGCCGCGCGTGAGCAAACGTGCACGCACTCGGGCACGGAACGGGCCCTCCCGACGATCGTCAGAGGATCTTCGACAGGAAGCGCTGCGTCCGCTCGTGCTCGGGAGCGTCGAAGAACTGCTGCGGCGGCGCCTGCTCGATGACGAGGCCGTCGTCCATCATCACGACGCGATCGGCGACCTCCCGCGCGAAGCCCATCTCGTGGGTGACGACGATCATCGTCGTCCCCATCTCGAAGGCGAGCTTCTTCATCACGTCCAGGACTTCGCCGATCACCTCGGGGTCGAGCGCGCTCGTCGGCTCGTCGAAGAGCATCAGCGTGGGGTTCATCGCCAGCGCACGGGCGATCGCGACCCGCTGCTGCTGCCCGCCGGAGAGCTTGCCCGGATAGGTGTCGAGCTTGTCGCCGAGCCCGACCCGCTCGAGGAGGGACTTCCCGTGGCCGATCGCCTCGCGCTTCGGGATGTCTCGCACGTGCACGGGCGCCTCGATCACGTTCTCGAGCGCCGTCTTGTGCGGGAAGAGGTTGAAGCGCTGGAAGACGATGCCGATCTCGGCCCGCTGCTTCGCGATGCTGTTTTCATTGTCCTCGACCAGCTTTCCGTTGTGCTCCCGGTAGCCGATCAGGTGGCCGTTGACCTCGATCCGGCCTCCGTCGATCTTCTCGAGATGGTTGATGCAGCGGATGAAGGTCGTCTTCCCGGAGCCCGAGGGCCCGATGATGCAAACGACCTCTCGCTGATGGACGTCGAGCGAGACTCCCTTCAGCACCTCGAGCCGGCCGAACCGCTTGACGACGCCCTCGGCTGACATCACCGGTTCGTCGGAGGTCACTGCGTGCCCTTGATCCGCAGCGCGGTCGGCTGCCAAGCGGCTACGACCCGCTCACGGAAGCTGAGCTCGTCGCCTCGCTCGCTGGCGGCCAGCTTCCGTTCGATCTGAGCCTGGATGAGGCTCCAGATCGTCGTCAGGACGAGGTACCAGAAGGCGACCGCAAGGAAGTACTCGACGGGCTTGAACGAGGTCGAGTAGCGGATCTCTGCGTCCCCGAACAGCTCCGTCACTCCGATGAAGAAGATGAGCGACGAGTTCTTCATCATGCTGTTGAACTCGTTGCCGAGCGGCGGGATGATGAAGCGGGTCGCCTGGGGCAGGACGATGCGGCGCATCGCCAGCCGGTAGGGCATGCCGAGCGACTTGGCCGCTTCCATCTGGCCCCTGTCGACGGCGTCGATGCCGGCGCGGATGATCTCGCGCATGTAGGCGCCCTCGTTGATCCCGAGCGCGACGATCCCGGCGAACGCGGCCCCGTCCATCTGGAAGAGGACGAAATCGACCGTGCGCGGGATGAGCGTGAAGCCGAACAGCAGATTGGCGCCGAAGTAGACGAAGAAGATCTGGACGATCAGCGGCGTGCCGCGGAAGATGAGCACGTAGAGCCCGGAGAGCGCGCGGAACGGAGGAAACCGCGACATCCGCATGAGCGCCGTCACCAGGCCGATGGCGACCCCGAGAGCCTGCGCGCAGACCGAGATGTAGATCGTCCTCCACAGCGCAAGGACGAAGACATGGTCAGGGTGGAAGATCCTCTGCCAAATTATGTGCCAGTCGATTGCGGCGAGCATCGCTCACGGCTGAAGCTTTGCCACTGCCTTGCCGAGCTTCCACCTGGTCAGGATCGTGTCCATCGTCCCGTCCGCATAGATCGCCTTGACCGCCTGCTTTACGGCCGCCTGCAACTCGGTGTCGGACTTGCGGATCGCGATCCCGATCGAGACCGGATTGATGGGGGTTCCGCCGATCTCGAACGACTTCGGATCCTTCTCAATGTAGAAGGCGACGACGGGTGCGTCGCCGAAGTACGCATCGACCTTGCCCGTCTTGAGCGCGGCCGCAGCGTCTGTGTCCTTCGGGAAGGTGACCACCTTGATCGCCTTCTTGCCCTGGGCCTGAAGCTTCTTGCTCTGGGCGTCGAGGAAATCCTTGTTCGTGGTGCCCGTCTCGACCGACGCCGACTTGCCGGCGAGACTGGCGATGCCGGTGATGTGCGCCGGGTTGCCGGCCCTCACCATGAACGACTGTCCCACCTTGAGGTAGTCGACGAACGCGACCTGCTTCTTGCGCGCAGGAGTGTCATTCATCCCGGAGATGATCACGTCACACTTCTTCGCGAGGAGAGCGGCGATGATCCCGTCGAAGCCGGTGTTGTCAAACCGCGCCGTGACACCCATCTTCTTCGCGATGTAGTTGCCGATGTCGATGTCCGAGCCCTCTGGCGTCGTCGTTCCGACCTTGTACGACTCCTCGGGCGGATAGGTGATGTCGCTGCAGAACACGAGCTTGCCCGCGCTCTTGATGTTGGCGGGCGGAGTGATCGAGGCGGCGGCGCCCGACGTGGTCGTCCCGTAGGCGTTGGACGACTTCGAGCTTCCTCCACAGCCTGCGGCTGTGAGCAGCAGCGCGAGGAACACGGGCACGAAAAGGAGGGAAGCACGGGACGGCATGGGGCGTCCTTTCTCGGGCAGAACTGGGGTGACCGTTCATCGTAGACCCCCCGGAGTGCGCGGGCTAGGTTGACCCGCTCGCAACTCGAAGCGGGAAATAGGGGGGAGCGAGCAGGAAGCCGATCCGCGGCGGGCGATCGGACCACCCGCGGACCATCGTCAGGCCGGCGCCGACGCCGTGCGTCGGGACGAACCCGAGTTGGCGTGCGGCGGCGTGGTCCCTGCAGCCGGCGACGATGACGTGTCCCAAGCGGCGGAGCGCCGGCCCGCACGCGTCCCAGTCGGCGAACGGGAGCAGCGGATGGCACGACCGCCCGCTCCGATATGCGTCGACCGCGCGCGGATCCGCGCGCACACCGCGCTCCGCCTCCGCGAGGGCCTCGTCGTCCGGACCGGCACGCGTCGCCGCGAAGAAAGCGCGGTACGGCTGCTGCGTTGGATGGCTGAAGTGACGGTGAAAACGATTCAGGAGCATTGCGCTCCCGCCCTCGACGAGGGGGAACGAGTCGCGCCACAGGCGAAGGGCGAGCCCGAGCCCGAGATAGGCGCCGAGCAGCGGGTTCGGCCGCTCGCGCGGCAGGTAGGGAGTCGTGCGCGGAATCCCGATGCAGATCACGTCGAGCGGTCGGTCGAGCGACGCCCCTCGCAGCTCGATCCCGCGCAGCAGCGCCTCCGTGTGCGCGATCGAGGGAGGCCCGGCGAACACCGCCGCCGCGAACCGCTCGAGCGAGAGTGAGCGAAGCACGTACGCTCGCAGCGCTCCCGGCAGTGATCGGAATGCGTGCCTGAGCGGAGAGTGCGTGATGCGCTCGAGCGCGGCCCGCTCGTAGGGGTAGCCGGCGATCGCTCCTCCGATTCGGGGGTGGTTCAGGACCAGGGACGCCCCGATCACGGGAACCTTCCTCATCAGCGACCGTTCGAGCTCCAGGGCGATTCGCCAGCCCTGTGCACCTGACGTCTCGAGCAGCGACTCCGCGCCGGACGCGCGGAGCGCCTCCGACCCGGCTGCGGCGACGAGGGCGCCGGGACCGCCGTGGAGGACGGTCTCGGCCGCCGTGACCACGACGACGACATCCGTCCGGACCAGGGCCGGGTGGACGCGAAGCGGTACGGGCCCGGCCGACCCGATCTCGACGAGATCGGGGCTCTCGGCGTCGTGAACCTCGACGTGACCGTGGAAGCGCCGCGCGAAGTCGGGCGAGAAGAGGCGCTCGAGCTGCTCGCCGCCCGGCCTCCGGGCCAGGCCCCCCGCGACCAGCAGCGTCTGGAAGCCGCTCGGGATCCCGAGGCGCTCGAGCTCCGCCACCGTGGCCGCGACCGCGCCCTGCCGTGGATCCCTCTCGGCGCCCGGCAGCGGAAGATGGGTCGGCTCGATCACGACGGTCGCCCGCGCGCCTCTCGTCACGAGGGCCTCGAGCGGCTCGCCGGCGAGCGGGAAGCGGAGGGCATCGCGCACCGCGGCGCCGACGTCCGCCACGGCTGCCGCCGGAGGGGGCGGCTGCAGCACGACGCCGTCGTCCTCGGCGGTCACGACGACGAGTTGCGAGCCGGACAGCATCGGGACACGCACGGCGCCGGACGATAGCGTTGGGCGGTAATGCCCAAGACTCTGACCGGCGCCGAGCTCGAGCTGGACGACGGCCCCGCGCGCGACTCCGAGCTCTTCCTCGTCGACGGCAACAATCTCGCCTACCGCGCCTTCTTCGCGCTGCCCGAGGAGCTCGCGACGACCGAGGGCTTCCCGACCAACGCACTCCTCGGCTTCACCAACATGCTCTTCAAGCTGCTGTCTGACTACCGGCCGAAGGGCGTCGCCGTCGCCTGGGACACGCGCCCGGTCGAGCGGCTCGAGGTCGCGGAGACGTACAAGGCGGACCGGCGGCCGACGCCCGACCTCCTGTCCGAGCAGTTCCCGTACTTCCGCCCGATCGTGGAGGCCTTCGGCTACCGGAACCTCGAGTTCGAGGGCTGGGAGGCGGACGACGTGATCGCGACGCTCGCGACCCAGGCCGACCAGGCTGGGATCAAGACGACCATCGTCTCCACCGACCGCGACGCGTTCCAGCTCGTGTCGGACAACGTCAGCCTGATGATGACTCCGCGCGGAGTCTCCGACGTGCAGGTCTACACACCAGAGCGGGTCGAGGCGCGCTACGGGATCAAGCCCGACCAGATCCCCGACTTCATCGGCCTGAAGGGCGACACGTCCGACAACATCCCCGGCGTCCCCGGCATCGGTGACAAGACCGCCGGCCAGCTGATCGCCCAGTACGGATCGCTGGAGGAAGTGGTCGGCCACGCCGACGAGCTCTCGCCCGCCCGGCGCAAGAACATCTCCGAGCACGCGGAGCAGGCGTCACGCTCGAAGCAGCTCGCGACGATGCGGCGGGACCTCGAGCTCGAGTGCAAGCCCGCCGAGCTCGTCCTGCTCCCGCCGGACCGCTCGAAGCTGCGGGAGATGTTCCGGCGCTTCGAGTTCCGGAACCTGCTCGGCCGCGTCGACATCCTCGACGAGGCCGTCCCGGCTCAGCCGATGCGCATGGAGGGGACCGAGGTCGAGTGGCGCCTCGGCGAGCTCCCAGAGGTCCGTGGCCGCGCCTCGCT
>DATDDZ010000219.1:0-3447 GCA_036523555.1 Gaiellaceae bacterium | reverse complement strand
ACCCCGGTATCGACCTCGTCACCGTCGTCCACTCCGAGACGCCGTCCGGCACGCTCTGCGACGTGTCAGCGATCGGCCCGATCGCGCACGCGCGTGGTGCGCTGACGCTGATCGACTGCGTCTCGTCGCTCGGTGGGATGCCTGTGAACACGGACGAGTGGCACCTGGATGTCTGCGTGGCCGGCGCGCAGAAGTGCCTCGGCGGCCCCCCGGGGATGTCGCTGATGACGGTGAGCGACGCCGCGTGGGAGCGGATCCGCGCGAACCCGCACGCGCCGCGCGCCTCCTTTCTTTCGATGCTCGACTGGAAGGAGCAGTGGCTCGACGGCGACAAGTTCCCGTTCACGCCGTCGGTGTCCGACCTCCATGGTGTCGAGGCGGCGTGCGACGAGCTGCTCGAGGAAGGGCTCGAAGCGTCGATCGAGCGGCACGAGCGGTCAGCGGCCGCCTGCCGCGCGGGCGCACTGGCGATGGGGCTCGAGCTCTGGCCGCGGAGCGAGGAGATCTCCGCGCCCTGCGTGACTGCGATCGCGGTGCCCGACCCGCTGTCGGACGTTCAGGTGCGCGCGCATTGCCGCGAGCGCTACGGCGTCATGATCTCGGCCGGCCAGGGTGCCGGCAACCTCGTCCGCATCGGCCACATGGGCCCGTCCGCACGGTCGCTCTACCCGGTCGTCGGGCTGGCGGCCGTCGGCCAGACGATGGCTGATCTCGGGGCTCCGGTGGACATCGGAGCCGGGGTCGAGGCCGCTATGGCCGAGCTCGCGCAGGCGAAGCGCGCCGTCGCGTGACGTCCGTCGCGATCTTCGACTCGCACATGCACGTCGGCTCGTTCGAGTCGATGTTCCGCGTCGCCCTCGACCGCGACGGAATGGTCGAGCTTATGCGAGAGAACGAGATCGAGAATGGCGTCGTGTTCCATCCCGACAACGCCTACGTCGCCGAGGTGGTCGACTCGATTCCCGGTCTCTACGGTCTCGTCTGGGCGAATCCGCGCGCCCCGGGCTACCTCGACGACGCTGCGCGATTCCTCGACCACCCGAAGTTCCTGGGCATGAAGATGCACCCGCTGCTCGACGGCTTCCATCCGAACGAACCGTCGGTGCATCCGCTGGTCGAGTTGCTGCTCGAGCGTGACCTACCGGTGCTGATCCACTGCGGGCACCCGATCTTCACGCTGCCGTGGAGCATCGAGGAGCTGGCGGTCAGCTTCCCGGCCGCGAAGATCATCCTCGGCCACATGGGCCACGGCAATGTGGTCTACATCAACGGCGCGATCGAGGTCGCGCTGCGGAACTCGAACGTCTATCTCGAGACGTCGGGTATGCCGATGCACACCAAGATCCGCGAGGCGTACGAGCGCGTGGGCGAGACGCGTGTCCTGTTCGGCACGGATGTCCCGTTCCATCATCCCGTCGTCGAGATCAAGAAGGTCGAGCTGAGCGGGCTGCCGTCGGAGGGAGTCGAGCGCGTTCTCAGCCGGAACGGCCGCCTCCTCTTTTTCGGGGACGAGCAGGCGACCGCACCGGTGGGGCGTTGACGCTCCCGCCCTTCGACCTGCACCACGCCAAGTCGGTGGACGAGGCGACGCAGCTGCTCGAGCGCTACGGCGAGGACGCCGCTGTGCTCTGCGGCGGCACCGAGCTCCTGCTGTTGCTGAAGCTCGGCTTTGCGGCATACGGGCATCTCGTCGACATCAAGGGTGTGAGCGAGCTCGGGGGCATCCGCGCCGAGAACGGGGCCATCGTGGTCGGATCGACGGTGACGCATCGAGAGATCGAGCGGTCGCCGCTCGTGCTCGAGCAGCTGCCGTCGCTCGCGGCGATGGAGCGCCAGGTGGCGAACATTCGCGTCCGGAACGTCGGCACGCTCGGCGGCAACCTCTGCTTCTCGGACCCCCACTCCGACCCGGCGACATTCCTGCTCGCGTTGGACGCGGAGGCGGAGTACGACGGGCGACGGGTGCCGCTGTCGGAGTTCCTGGCCGGGCCGTACCAGACGGCGCTCCGGCACGGACAGCTGCTCGCCGCCGTCCGGATTCCCGTTCCTGCGGCCGGGACGGCGGTCGCACATCGAAAGCTCGCTTTCCACGAGCGGCCGGCGGCGACGGTGGCATGTGCGGTTCGCGTCGACGACGGCGCCGTCGCCGAGGCGCGGATCGCGGTCGGTTCGGTCGGCGCGAGGGCGGTGAGGGCGACGGCCGCCGAACGTTCGCTCACGGGTAGTGCGGTCGACGACGGGGCCGCCGTCGCGGAGGCGGCTGCACTCGCCGCGGAGGCGTCCGAGGCCTTCGACGACGCGAACGGGTCGGCGGTGTACAAACAGCAGCTCGTGCGCGTCCTGGTCGAGCGCTGCTTCGCGGACGCGACCACGTCCGTCTGAGCCAGGCCCTGGCATCCCGGGCGTCGAGAACCTGGACGACTTTCTCGCGGTTACTTCTTGCCGGTTTCGGGCATCGATGCTCATGTTCTGGGTGCGAACCTTGCTGCTCCGCCGTCTCGGGCCCCTCGGGGTGGCGCTAACCGCCTACGATCTCTGGCGGCGCGTTCCGAGAGAACGGCGGCGGCGGATTCGTGCCGCTGCCCGCCGGCATGGATCGGGGGCTGTCGGCAGGGCTAGGGTGCTCGTGGCCGGAGCCGCGGTCGGCGTGAGAGAGGGGCGGTCCGAGCGTGCGACCCGTCGACAGTAAGCGTTCCGTCTCGTGTGCGCATGCAAGACCGCCGGTGCCGCAGCCGAGTCGCGAACAGTCCGACTGGTGCTAGCCGGGGGCCGGGCGTGAAGGTCGCAGTCGTCGCGCACTCCCGCAAGACGCTCGGAGGAGGATTGCCAGAGCTCCGCCGCGTGCTCGCGGCCGAAGGCGTCGATGAACCGCTCTGGTACGAGGTTCCGAAGAGCCGCAAGGCGCCGGGTCAGGTTCGGCGGGCTCTGAAAGAGGGTGCGGAGCTCGTTTTTGCCTGGGGTGGGGACGGCATGGTGCAGCGGTGTGTCGACGTGCTAGCCGGCTCGAGCGCGAGCCTTGCGATCGTCCCGGCGGGCACGGCGAATCTGTTCGCCACCAACCTCGGGATCCCGAAAGACATCGAACAGGCCGTTGTCGTCGGGCTTCGTGGGGAACGCCGCAGCTTCGACGTCGGCCGCTTCAACGGCGAGCGCTTCGCAGTCATGGCCGGTGCGGGCTTCGACGCGTCCATGATTCGAGATGCAGGAGACGGTGGTCTCAAGGAGCGGCTCGGTCGGGCCGCCTACGTGTGGACGGGCTCGAAGAACCTTCGGGCGAAGCCCTTTCGTGCCAAGATCGAGGTCGACGGCGCTCGCTGGTACAAGGGCAAGGCGAGCTGCATCTTGCTCGGCAACGTCGGCAAGCTCTTTGGCGGCGTCGAGGCATTCGAACATGCGCGGCCCGACGATGGCAAGCTCGAGTTGGGCGTGGTGACGGCCGAGGGGCTG
>DATDDZ010000218.1:0-3176 GCA_036523555.1 Gaiellaceae bacterium | reverse complement strand
CCGGCCGGGCGGATCGAGGAGGCGAGGGCGCGTATGCTCGAGCTCTTCCCCGGGGGTTTCGAGGAGGTCGACAGCACGGACGGCGTCGAGCTCGTTGCCTACACCGACGCCTCCGGTGAGGAGCGCATGTGGCACGTCTTCGGCGGCGTGCGCGGCGAGGACGTGGCCGCAGACTGGCGTGACCGCTGGCGCGAGTTTCACCAGCCCATTCGGATCGGCCCGTTGTGGATCGGACCGAGCTGGCACGAGCCACCGCCCGGCGTAGCGGCGGTCGTGATCGATCCGGCCCGAGCCTTCGGGACCGGTGCCCATCCGACGACGCAGCTGTGCATCGAGCTCCTGCTCGGCCAGGCTCGGTCCAGCGTCGTCGATCTCGGCTGCGGTTCCGGCGTGCTCGCGATCACCGCGGCGAAGCTCGGCTTCGAGCCGGTGATCGCGCTCGACGACGATCCGAACGCGATCTCGGTGACCTCGTCGAACGCCGCCGCCAACGGTGTCGCCGTCGATGCGCGCCAGGTGGATGTGCTGGCAGGTGACCTGCCGGAAACGGACCTCGCTGTGGCGAACATCACCCGCGGAGCGCTCGCGGAACTGGCACCGCGGCTGCGATCACGGCGGCTCGTGAGCTCCGGCTACCTGCCGACCGACCCGGCGGAATGTCCTCCGCTGCGTCATGTCCGGCGTGTCACGCGCAACGGCTGGGCTGCCGATCTGTACGACGTCAGCTGAGCTCGCCTCGCCTCGGGCCGAGTAGCATCCGTGAGCCGATGGCGACCTTTTCCGTTCGTTTCCTGGGCTGCAAGGTCTCGCACACGGATGCTCAGGACGTCCGCGCGCGCCTCCTCGGCGACGGCCACGTCGAGCGCGGGGCCGCGCCGGGTACCGACATCGCGGTCGTGAACACGTGTTGCGTGACCCACGAAGCCGTGCGCAAGTCGCGGCAGGCTGCGGCGCACGCCGCCCGGACGCACGGACGCGTCTACGTCACCGGGTGCGCCGCCAACCTCGCGGGCGACGCTTTCGCGGGCCTGCCGGACAACGTCACGGTCGTCGCGCGACGCAGCGAGGAGACAGCGGCCTTCATCGGCGGAGACGTCGGCTCCATCGGCTGTGTCCAGTCGGACGCGCGGCTCGATCGCGTTCGTGCGTTCGTCAAGATCCAGGACGGCTGCAGCTTCTCGTGCAACTTCTGCGTCATCCCACTCGTGCGCGGTGCGTCGCGCAGCCGCCCGGCTCGTCGAGTGCTGGACGAGGTCCGGCGCCGGGTCGCGCAGGGGCATCGGGAGATCGTCCTCACCGGTATCAATCTCGGCTGCTATCGCGATCGCGACGCCGGCTACCGGCTGACGCGGCTCGTGCGGGAGGCCGGCGCCGTCCCGGGTCTCGCCCGTCTGCGCCTCTCGTCGATCGAGGTCAACCACGTCGACGGCGGCCTCGTTTCCGCACTGCGCGAGACCCCCGCCATCTCGCGTCATCTGCACGTCCCTCTCCAGTCGGGTGACGACCGGGTGCTCCGCGACATGGCGCGGCGCTATTCCGCGGCGACGTTCCTCCGCAAGGTCGAGGCGCTCTCTGACTTCAACCTCACGACGGACGTGATCGTCGGCTTTCCGACCGAGACGGACGAAGCCTTCGAGCGGACGCTTGCGGTGGTCGGTGCGGCGCGCTTCACCAAGGTGCACGTCTTTCCGTACTCGCCGAGGCCGGGGACGGTCACCGCGGCCCACGATCCGGTCCCGGCCGAGGTCAAGAAGGAGCGCAGCGCCAGGCTCCGAGCCGCCTCCGAGGCCGCGTGCCTCGAGCGCTGGCGGAGCAAGCTCGGCTCCGAGGACGTCGTCCTCGTCGATCGTCCAGGACGAGGCTACGGCGACGACTACTCGCCCTGGCTTGTGGAGGCGCCCGTGGGCGAGCTCGTCCGGGTGCGTGCGCGTGCAGTGTCGGAGGAGGGGATCCTCGCTGCCTGACGACTGCCTCTTCTGCCAGCTCGCGCGAGACGGCGATCACGTCGCTCGCGCCGACGGCTTCGTCGCCATCCGCGACATCAATCCGCGCGCGGACACCCATCTCCTCGTGCTCCCCGAGCGGCACGTTCCGAGCTTCCGCGAGGTGGATGAGTTCCCCGCGGACGAGGCGAAGCGGATGCTCGACTTCGTCGCCGAGACGGCACGCGGTGCCGGGCTCGACGATTACCGCGTGGTCGTCAACGTCGGCGCGGGCGGCGGCCAGACGGTCTATCACCTGCACTGGCACGTCCTCGGCGGCCGTGTCCACGGGTTACCGGCATGAGTCTCATCGCCCACATCGAGGGAGAGGTGAAGGCGGCGACCCTTGCGCGCGACTCGGAGCGCCGCGATGCGCTGCGGCTGATCCTGGCGAGCCTCCGGTCGGCGGAGAAGGAGCTCCAGCGGCCGCTCTCGGACGAGGAGGAGCTACAGGTGCTCCAGCGTGAGCGGAAACGTCGGGTCGAGGCGGCCGAGGCCTTTCGCACCGGCGGCCGCGAGGAGCAGGCGCAGGCCGAGGAGGGCGAGCTCGCGGTGCTCGAGGAGTTCATGCCCGAGCCGCTCTCGGACGACGAGCTCGACGAGATCGTCGACGACGCCATCGCCGAGAATGGCGCCACGAGCATGCGCGACTTCGGACGCGTCATGGCCGACGTGATGCCCCAGGTGTCCGGCCGTGCGGACGGGTCGGTGGTCAGCCAGCTCGTGAAGGAGAAGCTGGCCTGATGCTTCCACCCAGCCGAAGCCGCGCGCAGAGCCCGCGTCTCCTCGATGTTCGGCGCCGTCAAGCGGCGCCGAGGGCAGACGTGATGCCTCAGGTGTCGGGCCGTGCGGACGGATCGGTGGTCAGCCAGCTCGTGAAGGAGAAGCTGGCCTGATGCTTCCACCCAGGCGGAGCCGCGGGCGGAGCCCGCGTCTCCTCGATGTTCGGCGCCGTCAAGCGGCGCCGAGGGCAGACGTGATGCCCCAGGTGTCCGGCCGTGCGGACGGGTCGGTGGTCAGCCAGCTCGTGAAGGAGAAGCTGGCCTGACGGAAGCGCTCCACCCGACGGCTCGTCGGCTGCAGGACCGACTCCACGAGGCGGGGCTCGACGTGGGGGTGCGCGAGCTTGCGGACTCGACCCGTACGGCTCAGGAGGCTGCTGCCGCGGTCGGGGTCGGAGTCGGCCAAATCGTG
>DATDDZ010000217.1:0-10238 GCA_036523555.1 Gaiellaceae bacterium | reverse complement strand
CGAAGGCCGATGGAGCGCGAGAGCACATCCACGCGGTGAGCTGAGGCGTTGAACCTCTTCGTCGGCGCCGCGGGCGGGACCTCCGGTCTGGCGGTCACGGCCGCGGCGCTGGCGACCGCGCTCGCCACCGGGCTCGGCGCCGTCCCGCTCGCCTTCGCGGGCGGCAAGAGCAGGTCCTGGCTCGGAGCTGCGAACGCCGTCGCCGCCGGGCTGATGCTCGGCGCGAGCGGCATGCTCTTCTACCAGGGGAGCTCGGACGGAAGCCGGACGATCGTCGGCGCCTTCCTCGGGGTCGGGACGATCGTGCTCGCGAGCCATCTGCTTCGCAGCCGCGACCACTGGCGGTTCGAGTCGCTGCGCGGCGCCCACGCGCGGACGGCTGTCATCATCGTCGCCGTCATGACGGTCCACTCCGCGGCCGAGGGCGTCGGAGTGGGCGTTTCCTTCGGCGGCGGGGAGTCGATCGGCTTCCTCACCGCGCTCGCCATCGCGATCCACAACATCCCGGAAGGGCTCGCGATCAGCCTGGTGCTCGTGCCGCGCGGGGTGACCGTGGGGCGGGCCGCACTCTGGAGCATCTTCTCGAGCTTCCCGCAACCGGTCCTCGCCCTGCCGGCGTTCCTCTTCGTCGAGGCGTTTTCCCAGGCGCTCCCGGTCGGGCTCGGCTTCGCCGGCGGTGCGATGGTCTGGATGGTCTGCGGCGAGATCGTCCCGGACGTGTTGCGCACGTGGCGCGCCGACCGCAGAGGATCTAGCGTTCCGACTGCATGACCGAGACTCGACCGGCGTCCGACCCAGCGGAGCTGCTCCCCGTCGAAGAAGCCGAACGGATCGACGCGTACTGGCGCGCCGCGAACTACCTCTCCGTGGGGCAGATCTACCTGCTCGACAACCCTCTTCTGCGCGAGCCCCTGACACCCGAGCACGTCAAGCCGCGCCTGCTCGGGCACTTCGGCACCACGCCCGGCCTGAACCTCGTCTACGCGCACCTGAACCGCGCGATCAAGCAACGTGACCTCTCCGCCCTCTACGTCACGGGGCCGGGCCACGGGGGGCCGGGGCTCGTAGCGAACGCCTACCTCGAGGGCACGTACAGCGAGGTCTACCCGCACATCGGGCGCGACGAGGAGGGCCTGCGGCGGCTGTTTCGCCAGTTCTCGTTCCCCGGCGGGATCCCAAGCCACGTTGCACCCGAGACGCCGGGGTCGATCCACGAGGGCGGCGAGCTGGGATACGCCCTCGCGCACGCCTACGGCGCCGCGTTCGACAACCCCAACCTTCTCGTCGCCTGCGTTGTCGGTGACGGCGAGGCCGAGACCGGGCCGCTCGCGACGAGCTGGCACGCGAACAAGTTCCTGAATCCGCGCAGCGACGGCGCGGTGCTCCCGATCCTGCACCTGAACGGCTACAAGATCGCCAGCCCGACCGTGACGGCCAGGATTCCTGCCGGGGAGCTCGAGTCGCTCATGCGCGGGTACGGCTACGAGCCACTCTTCGCCACGTTCACCCCGGAGGACGACCACGCCGCGGTTCACCAGCGGTTCGCCGCGGCCGTGGACGACGCCCTCGACCGGATCGACGAGATCCAGCGAAGCGCCCGCGTCGACGGCGTGACCGAGCGTCCGGTCTGGCCGATGATCGTGCTGCGCTCGCCGAAGGGCTGGACCGGGCCGGCGGAGGTCGACGGCTTGCCGATGGAGGGAACGTGGCGCTCGCACCAGGTGCCGATGACCGACGTGCGCACGAATCCGGACCACCTGCGCCTGCTCGAGGAGTGGCTGCGCAGCTACGGGCCGGACGAGCTCTTCGACCGCGACGGGCGCCTCGACGCAGGCCTCGGGAGCCTCGCACCGGTGGGGGAGCGGAGGATGAGCGCCAACCCGCATGCGAACGGCGGCCTGCTCATGCGGGAGCTCGAGCTACCGCACTTCGGCGACTACGCGCTTCCGGTCGAGGAGCCGGGCGCGTCCTTCGCGGAGTCGACCCGCGTCCTCGGCGATTTCCTGCGCGACGTGATCGCGGCGAACCGGGACAACTTCCTGCTCTTCGGGCCGGACGAGACCGCGTCCAACCGCCTCGGCGACGTCTTCGCGGTCACCTCGCGGCGCTGGATCTCGCGCGAGGAGCCAACGGACGAGGGCCTGGGTCTCGACGGCCGCGTCTTCGAGACCCTGTCGGAGCACATGTGCCAGGGCTGGCTCGAGGGCTACCTGCTGACCGGGCGTCACGGCCTGTTCGACTGCTACGAGGCGTTCATCCACATCGTCGACTCGATGTTCAACCAGCACGCGAAGTGGCTGAAGGTGACGCGCGACATCCCCTGGCGGCGGCCGATCGCGTCGCTCAACTACCTGCTCAGCTCGCACGTCTGGCGCCAGGACCACAACGGCTTCTCGCACCAGGATCCCGGCTTCATCGACCACGTCGTCAACAAGAAGGCCGAGATCATCCGGGTCTACCTGCCGCCGGACGCCAACACGCTCCTCTCTGTCGCCGATCATTGCCTGCGTAGCCGCGACTACGTGAACGTGATCGTCGCGGGCAAGCAGCCGGCGCTGCAGTACCTCTCGATGGACGAGGCCGTCACGCATTGCACGCGGGGTATCGGCATCTGGGAGTGGGCGTCGAACGACGAGGGCGCCGAGCCAGACGTCGTCCTCGGCTGCTGCGGCGACGTGCCGACGCTCGAGACGCTCGCCGCGGCTGCGATCCTTCGCCACCGGCTGCCGGAGCTCCGCGTGCGAGTCGTGAACGTCGTCGACCTGATGCGCCTGCAGCCCGACAACGAGCATCCGCACGGCCTCTCCGACAAGGAGTTCGACTCGCTCTTCACGACGGAACGGCCGATCGTCTTCGCCTACCACGGCTATCCCTGGCTCATCCATCGGCTCACCTACAGGCGGACGAACCACGACAACATGCACGTGCGCGGATACAAGGAAGAGGGGACGACGACGACGCCTTTCGACATGGTCATGCTCAACGACCTCGACCGCTTTCATCTCGTCCTCGACGTGATCGACCGGCTCCCGCAGCTCGCGGGCAAGGCGGACCACCTGCGGCAGGAGATGGTCGACAGCCGCCTCGGGGCGCGCGCGTACGGCCGCGAGCACGGCGAGGATCCCCCGGAGATCCGCGACTGGACCTGGCCGGGCTGATCGACATTTCGTGAGCGAGATCCTGGTCGTCAACGCGGGGTCGACGAGCCTGAAGCTGCATGCCGTCGACGAGCAGGAGGAGGCTGTCGCCCTCGAGTCCTTCGCCGACGCCCCGGCGGGGGTCGTGGCGGTCGCCCACCGGGTCGTCCACGGAGGGGCGCGGTTCGTCGACCCGGTCCTGATCGACGCGACGGTGCGGCAGCAGATCTCCGAGCTGATCGCGCTCGCCCCGCTTCACAACGCTCCGGCCTTCGCCGCACTCGAGGCCGCGCAGAAGGCGCTTCCGGACGTTCCGCACATCGCGGTGTTCGACACTGCGTTTCACCGGACGCTCGCATACGAGGCGTCCGTCTATCCGTTGCCGCCGCGCTGGCGCGAGGAGTGGGGGATTCGTCGCTTCGGCTTTCACGGCCTGTCCGTCGAGTGGTGCGCCGGCCGGGTGCCCGAGATCGTCGGCGGCCCTGTCGCCCGTCTCGTCGTCTGCCACCTTGGCGGCGGCTCGTCGGTCACTGCGGTCGTCGGCGGCCGCTCGGTGGACACGACGATGGGCTTCACGCCGCTCGAAGGCGTGCCGATGACGACGCGGTCGGGGTCGATCGACCCGGGCGCGATCCTCTACGTCCTCCGGAACCACGCGCTCGACGCCGATGCGCTCGACCACGAGCTCAACTTCGAGTCAGGGCTCAAGGGGCTTGCGGGCGGCTCGGGTGAGATGCGCGAGCTCGAGCGACGTGTCGCGGAAGGCGACCGCGCGGCCGGGCTCGCGCTCGACGTGTTCGTCCACCGGCTCGCCGGCGCGGTTGCGGCGATGGCCGCTGCCGCGGGCGGGTTCGACGCGCTCGCGTTCACGGCCGGGATCGGCGAGCACTCGGCGCTCGTGCGCGAGCGGCTCTGTGGGAGGCTCGTGTTTCTCGGCGTGGAGATGGACAGGCGCGAGAACGCCGAGGCCGAGCCGGACTGCGACGTATCCGTCGCGGGCTCGGCCGTGCGCATCCTTGTCGTCCGCGCGCGCGAGGAGCTGGTCGCGGCACGGGCCGCGAGACGGCTGCTCGCATCGGGCCGCCACTCGTAGGCGCTTCGGTGAACCCGCAGCCGGGCTGCGGCGCCCTCCGGATGCCCGCGGGGGCGGGAGCGTGCAGACTTCGCGGCATGGCCGCGCCCTCAGTGCCGTCAGCCGTCGACGTCGCCGATGTCGTCCTCCGCGACGGCTCGACGATGCGCCTCCGCCCGCCCGCGCGCGACGACGCCCCCGCGCTGCTCGAGTTCTTCCAGGGCCTCTCGGATCACAGTCTCTATCTCCGGTTCCACGGCCACCCGAGCGTCGACGAGCACCTCGTTGCGCCGGTGCTCGACCCGGACTGGTCCGAGCGGGGCGCGCTCGTCGGCACCCAGGACGAGCGGATCGTCGCCCTCGCCAACTACGTGCGCCTGCGCGACCTGCACACCGCAGAGGTCGCCTTCGCGGTCGCGGACGGCTTCCAGGGTCGTGGGATCGCGACGCGCCTGCTCGAGCAGCTCGCGGTGCACGCCCGGTCCGTCGGCATCGAGGAGTTCGTCGCGGAGGTGATGTTCGACAACACCGCGATGCTCCGGGTCTTTGCCGACGCCGGCTTCGAGACGAGCCGTGAGACGGTCAGCGGGACGATCGAGGTGCATCTCGCCCTCGGGCGCACCGAGACCCTTCGGGCCCGCGTCGACGAGCGCGACCACGTCGGGGTCGTCACCTCGCTCCGTCCATTCTTCGACCCCGCGACGGTCGCTGTGATCGGCGCGTCGCCTCGCGCCGGCTCGATCGGCGGCGAGCTGTTCCGCAACGTGCTGCGCGGCGAGTACCGCGGCGTGGCCTTCCCGGTCAATCGCTCCGGCGACTCGGTCGCCGGCGTCCGCGCGTACACGAGCGTGGCCGCTATCGGCGAGCACGTCGACCTGGCGGTGGTGTGCCTGCCCGGCCAGGCTGTTCTCCCTGCAGCCGCCGAGGCCCTGGCCGCAGGAGTGAGCGCCCTCTGCGTCATCTCCGCCGGCTTCGCCGAGGTGGGGACCGAGGGCCAGGCCAGGCAGGACGAGCTGCTCGCCCTGGTGCGGAGTCACGGCGCGCGCCTGCTCGGTCCGAACTGCCTCGGCATCGCGGTCGCCGCGCCCCGCCTCAACGCGACCTTCGGCCCGCGCGCGCTCCCGCCCGGGAAGGTCGGGTTCTCGTCCCAGAGCGGCGCGCTCGGCCTGGCCGTGCTCGAGCGCGCGGCCGAGCGGCGGCTGGGGCTGTCGGCGTTCGTCTCGATCGGAAACAAAGCCGACATCTCCTCGAACGACCTGCTCGAGTACTGGGAGGACGACGAGGAGACCGGCGTCGTGCTCCTCTACCTCGAGTCGTTCGGCAATCCTCGGAAGTTTGCGCGCGTCGCCCGCCGTCTCGCCAGGACGAAGCCGATCGTGGCGATGAAGGCAGGCCGAACCGGCGCAGGGGCGAAGGCCGCGAGCTCGCACACCGCTGCGCTGGCGGGATCAGAGGCGGCGGTCGACGCGCTCTTCCAGCAGGCCGGTGTCCTGCGGGTCGACACCCTGGAGGAGCTGCTCGACGTGACCAGCCTGCTGGCGAGCCAACCGCTTCCCCGCGGACGGAACGTCGCCGTGCTGACCAACGCCGGCGGCCTGGGGATCCTCTGTGCCGATGCCTGCGAGGCCTCCGGCCTGACGCTCCCGCAACTCGAGGACTCGACCATCGCCGAGCTGAAGAAGCTGCTGCCCGCCGAGGCGAGTGTCGGCAACCCGATCGACATGCTCGGATCCGCCGTTGGGGTGACGTACGAGCAGGTCCTGCCGTGGCTGCTCCGGGATCAGGGCGTCGACGCGGTCATCGTCCTGTTCGTGCCGCCCGTCGTTGCCGGCGCCGAGGAGGTAGCGGCGGCCATCGTCCGCGCTGCCGACTCCACGACGACCGGTAAGCCCGTCCTCGCCTGCGTCATCAGCTCCGGCGGGACGCCGGAGGCTCTCCTGTCCGCTCATGTGTCCGCGTTCACGTATCCGGAGTCCGCTGCACGGGCGCTCGGACGGGCGGTCGAGCGCGCCGAATGGCTGCGCCGCCCGCAGGGGCGCGTGCCGGAGCTGCAAGGGATCGACGAGGCCGCTGCGCGCTCGCTCGTGCAGGAGGCGGGCGAACGCTGGCTCGAGCCGGCGGAGGCACGGAGCCTGCTGCAGGCGTACGGCCTGCCCGTCGTGCCCGAGCGCTCGGCCCGGTCGGTCGACGAGGCCGTTGCCGCCGCCGGCGACCTCGGCTATCCCGTCGTGCTCAAGACCGGCCTGGCCGGCGTGCACAAGACCGAGCGGGGCGGCGTCGCCCTCGACCTGCGCGACGAGCAGGCGGTCCGCGAGGCCGCGGAGCGGATCGGGCCGCCGTTCATCGTCCAGCCGCTGGTGCGGGGAGGAGCCGAGCTTCTTCTCGGGGCGGTCGAGGACCCCGTCTTCGGACCGCTCGTCGCCCTCGGCCCAGGCGGGACGCTCGCCGAGCTCATCGGCGCCGCGAGCTTCCGGCTCGCGCCGTTGACCGAGGTCGACGCCGAGGAGCTCGTCACGCACGGAAAGGCGGGCATGCTGCTCGCCGGCTTCCGCGGGAGCGCTCCCGCCGACCGGAAGGCCGTGATGGACGTCGTCCTCAGGGTCGGCCGGCTGGCGGAGGACCTCGAGGAGGTCGCGGAGCTCGACCTCAACCCGGTCATCGCCGGCCCGGACGGCTGCGTCGTCGTCGACGCGCGCGTCCGCGTGGGCCTGCCGCCGAGGTCGGTCGGCGCCAAGACCTGGTAGGCGCGCGCCTGCGGAAAAGCCGCAGCGCAGTTCAGCCGCTCCCCCGATGCCGCCCCGACGTCAGGCCGGGACCCTTTGGTCGACCGCTCGACAACGAGCGCGACTCACAGTTGAAGCTCGCCAACGGAGGTGTGACCATGTCCACGCTCAAGGACTTTCGCTTCAACGTCGAGGTCGATCGCGATGCCGTCCGGAGGTTGACGCTCTCCTCTTCGGGCAAGCCGTCCATCGAGGTCGTGACCCCGCCCGAGTTTCGCGGCGGCAGTCCCGGCGTCTGGTCGCCCGAGGACCTGCTCGTCGCAGCGGCCGCCACGTGCTATGCCCTCACCCTCGAGTCCGTCGCGGAGAGGCGCGGCGTCCCGCTGCGGGACCTGCACGTCGTCGGCGCGGGCCACGTGACGAAGCGCGCCGACGGCCGGCTCGGCTTCGTGGTGATCGAGCTCGCGGTGACGCTGACCACCGATGAAGGCTTCGAGGACGAGGCGAGGCTCGCTTCCACCCGATCCGAGAGCGGGTGCATCATCTCGAACGCGCTCGGGATCCCGGTCGAGGTCGAGCTCGAGGTTCGCGCGCTCGCCAGGGAGGCGGCGCCGGCGCTCGCATAGCGAGGTGGACCGGCCTTCCGGGCCCTGCGGGAAAACCACACCTGCGTTCCGTGTCCTCTCCGATGGCTCTCGATCCGGGCGCGACGACACTCGGGGTACGAGACAAGGAGGAGGCAATGAAAGTCAGCGACGTCATGACAGAAAAGGTCTTCACGGTCGAGCCCGATACGCCGCTGAAGATCGTTGCCACCCGGATGCTGGAGTACGGCGTCTCGGGCATGCCCGTCGTGGACGGCGATCGCGTGCTCGGCGTGATCTCCGAGACCGACGTGCTGTTCAAGGAACGGACGGCGCCCGATCGGAAGGGCCTCGTCGATTGGCTCGTCCACTACGCAGAGGATCCGCCGTTGGCGAAGCTCGAGGCGCGGACGGCCGGCCAGGCGATGACGACGCCGGCGGTGACGATCGCGCCCGGACGCTCGGTCGCCGACGCTGCGGAGCGGATGCTCGAGCTCAGCATCGATCGTCTTCCCGTCGTCGACGGCGACTATCTCGTCGGGATCGTGACGCGAACGGATCTCGTTCGCGCTTTCACGCGCGGGGACGAGGAGATCGAGCGGGACATCCGCGAGGACGGGATCCTCAGACGCTTCTGGCTCAGCACCGCGACCATCCAGATCACCGTGGAAGAGGGCGTCGTCGCCCTCGCCGGCCGCGTGGCGAGCAAGGAGCTCGCGGACTCGATCGTCGAGTTCGCGGAGCAGACGCCCGGCGTCGTGTCGGTCGAGTCGAAGCTGACCTGGCCGAAGACGAAGCCGCGGCGAGAACGGACGCTGGTGTGACCAGCGATGGGCAGCGGGAGCGGGCGGCAGGCACAGGCCCGCTCTCAGCGCTGCCCTCGACGATGCGAGAGGGGGCGCCGTCCGGTGCCCGCTACCGGATCGTCACTCCTATCGAGTAGGCCGGTCCCGGCGGCGCCGTCACCGTCGGGCACCGGTCTCTCGGGAGCCGAGGCGGCCCGCCGCCTTGCCGAGACAGGCCCCGAAGTCGTGGGCAGCCGAGGCCGGCCGTGACGTCGGCCGCCGAAGTCGGCCTGCTCCGGCAGGAGCCCGCGTCGGGTATCTCGAGCGAGGAGGCTGCTCGCCGGCTGGCCGCGGCGGGCCCGAACGCGATCGTCGAGGCGAAGGGTCCGTCCCACGTCCGCGCGTTCCTCGCGAACTTCGTCCAGCTCTTCGCCCTCCTGCTCTGGGCGGGGGCGCTGCTCGCGCTCGTCGGCGGCATGCCCCAGCTCGCCGCGGCGATCGTCGCCGTGATTGTCGTCAACGCGATCTTCGCCTTCGCCCAGGAGTACCGGGCAGAGCAGGCGGTCGCGGCGCTGCGCCGGATACTCCCGCTGCGCGTCCGCGTCCGGCGAGACGGCGATGTGGTCGAGATCGTGAACGAAGACGTCGTTCCCGGAGATGTGCTGCTGCTGGCACCCGGCGACCGCGTCGCCGCGGACGCCGAGCTCGTGGCGGCCCGAGAGCTGCGCGTCAACGAGTCGACGCTGACCGGCGAGTCGTTGCCCATCGCCCCGGACAAGCACGTCTTCGCCGGCACCTTTGTCACCGCGGGGGCCGCGGAGGCACTCGTGACGGCGACCGGGATGAGCACGCGGTTCGGCCGGATCGCGGAGCTCGCTCAGCAGACGCGGCGTGACCGTAGCCCGCTCGAGCACGAGCTCGACCGGGTGACGAGGCTCGTTGCGCTGCTGGCGGTCGCGATCGGCACGCTCTTCTTCGTTGTGGGCGGGTTCGCAGGACTGGGCCTGTCCGAGCGGTTTCTGTTCGCGGTCGGCGTCACAGTCGCGCTCGTTCCGGAAGGGCTGCTGCCGACCGTCACGCTCGCACTCGCGCTTGCGACGCAGCGGATGGCTGGTCGCAACGCGCTCGTGCGGCGGCTGTCATCCGTCGAGACGCTGGGCGAGACGACGGTCATCTGCACCGACAAGACCGGAACGCTGACCGAGAACGAGATGACGGTGCAGCGCGTCTGGACGGCGCACGGCGAGGTGAGCGTCGAGGGCGCCGGCTACGAGCCGTTCGGACGCTTCCTCGCCGGCGACAGGGTCGTCGAGCCCGCGTCGTTCGCCGAGCTGCTGCGCGCCGGGTTGCTCTGCGCCGACGCCAGGCTTGTCCACGCGGACGACGGCTGGTCGGTCGTCGGTGACCCCACCGAAGGCGCGCTGGTCGTGCTCGCCGAGAAGGGCGGCCTCCGGCACGAGCAGGAGGCCGCGAGCGCGCCACGGCTCTTTGAGCTCCCCTTCAGCTCGGAGCGCAAGCGTATGACGACCGTCCACCTCGCCGGCGGCGAGCGAATCGCCTACGTGAAGGGCGCGGCCGAGGTCGTCGTGCCGCGCACGATCCTCCCTCGCGAGGCGCAGGTGGAAGCGCTGGCCGTGGCAGAGGCGATGGAAGGCGATGCCCTGCGCGTGCTCGCCCTCGCTCGCCGCGCGGTGCCCGAGGATACGGGTGACGACGCGGACGCCGTCGAGCGCGACCTAGAGCTGCTCGGGCTCGTCGGCATGATCGATCCGCCCCGGCCGGAGGTGCCCGACGCAGTCCGACGCTGTCGCGCGGCGGGGATCCGGATCATCATGGTCACCGGCGACAGCGCCCTCACAGCCGAGGCGGTCGCTCGTCGCATCGGCCTCGTCGACGGGGACGTGCACGTGATCACGGGCCCCGAGCTCGCCGAGGTC
>DATDDZ010000216.1:0-6666 GCA_036523555.1 Gaiellaceae bacterium | reverse complement strand
CGGCTCCGCGCTTCACATGAGCTCCTCGGCGAGGCGCACGAAGTCCTGCGGCTCGAGCTCCTCGGCGCGGATCGTCGGCGGCTTTCCGAGTCTGGCGATCGCCGATGATGCCGCATCCCGATCGGCGACCCCGGCGAGCTCGAGAGAGTTGGCGAGCAGCTTGCGCCTGTGTGCGAACGATCCTTCGACCACGCGCTTGACGCGCGCGAAGTCGGACGGCAGCTCGGTGCGGCGGAACGCCACGAGAGCGGAGTCGACATGGGGCCGCGGTTTGAAGACGGTGGGAGCTACCGGATGAAAACCCGTGCGCTCGGTCACGAGCTGGACAAGGACGGAGACCGCCCCGTACGCCTTCGTCGACGGCTGCGCGAACAGCCGGTCCGCCACCTCGCGTTGCACCATGACGCACCAGGCCTCGACGCCGGGAAGACGGTCGAGGCTCTCGACGATGATCGGCGTGGCCACGTTGTACGGCAGGTTCGCGACGAGCTTGTTCGCCCTCGGCGCCGCCTCCTCGAGATCCAGTCGGAGCGCATCGCCGAAGCAGAGCTCCACGTTCGGCCGCCCCGCGAGCCGCTCGAGGAGCCGCGGGCCGAGTGACGTGTCGAGCTCGATCGCATAGACCTGGGCCACGCGATCGGCGAGATAGGTCGTCAGGACGCCGAGGCCCGGGCCGATCTCGAGCACGACATCCTCGTCGCGGAGAGCGGCCAGGCGGCCGATCACGCCGAGGATGTTCTCGTCGACGAGGAAGTGCTGTCCGAGCTCCTTCTTCGGTCGCAGAGTCACGGCAATCCGAATGCGACGGCGGCATTCACATCGATCTGCCGCGCGAGCTCCTCGACATCCTCCCCGCGAGCATCGGCGAGCGCAGCAAGCGTGTGGACGACATACGCGGGCTCGTACGTCTTTCCGCGCACCGGCTGCGGCGCGAGATACGGGCAGTCGGTCTCGGCCAGGATGCGCTCGGCAGGCACTGCACGCGCCGCTTCACGAAGGTCACCGGCGTTCTTGTAGGTCACGTTGCCGGCGAAGGAGACGTACCAGCCGCGGTCGAGTGCGTCGGCGATGAGCGTAACGGACGAGAAGCAGTGCAGGATCACCGTTCCGTCGAACCATTGCCCGAGGATCGAGACGGTGTCGTCGTCGGCCGCCCGGTTGTGGATCACGACCGGCATCGCCAGTCGCTTTGCGAGACCTAGCTGGTAGATGAACGCTTTCGCCTGGGCGTCGCGGGGGGCGTAGTCGCGGAAGTAATCGAGGCCGATCTCGCCGATCCCGACAACCTTTGGATGGGCGGCGAGCCGCTCGAGGAGATCAAACTCGTTGCTCCCTGCCGCTTCATGGGGATGGACTCCCACCACGACGTGGACGCCTTCGTGCTCGGCGGCGATGTCGAGCGTGTTCGCCCACGAGGTCGGATCGGTTCCGATCGAGATGATGCGCGTGACCCCGGACTCCCGGGCGCGGGCGATCGCGCCGGCCGGATCGTCGAGCGCATCGAGATGGGCGTGAGTGTCGATCACGCTGCGTCGAGGCGACGCAGCTCTTCCTCCACGATCCCCGGGTCGAGCTTCCGGAAGAGCGGCGCGGGCTCACGGAGCTTCTGGCCCGCCGGAAGCTCACTCGGCTGCCAGCGCCCCACCCATCCGCTGTAGTCGCCCGTCAGGATCGTGTGCTTCTCGCCGTCTGCCTCCTCGATCTCGCGGAACTCGAGCGGCCCGGCAAGCCAACCGTCGTAGCCGAGCAGGTGGTGCAGCTTCTGACTCGAGAACGGGAGGAACGGAGTGAAGATGACCTTGAGCGAGTCGACGAGGCGAAGGCCGACGTAGAGGATCGTCGCCGCGCGGGCCCGGTCGGTCTTGATCGCCGCCCACGGCGCCTCCCGGTCGATGTACTGGTTGCCGAGGCTAGAGAGACGCATCGCCTCGGCGAGCGCCGCCTTGAACCGGGCTTGGTCGATCAGCTTCCCGACCGAATCGAAACCGGCCTCGATGTCGGCAAGCGTTTGCCGGTCGCCGTCGCTGAGCTCCCCCGGCTCCGGGACCTCCTGGAAGTTGCGAAAGGCGTTGGTGAGCGTGCGGTTGACGAGGTTGCCCCAGTTGGCGAGCAGCTCGTCGTTGTTGCGGCGGAGAAACTCGGACCAGGAGAAATCACTGTCCTGAGTCTCCGGCCCCGCGGCGGTGAGGAAATAGCGAACCGGATCCGGGTCGTAGCGCTCGAGCACGTCTCGCACGTAGATCGCAACTGCACGGCTCGTCGAGAGCTGCCTGCCCTCCATCGTGAGGAACTCGCTCGCCACGACCTCGTCGGGCAGATGGAGCTCGCCCTGCTCCGCTCCCAGCTCTCCGCCCTGCCCGTAACCGAGGAGCATGCTCGGCCAGATGACGGTGTGAAAGACGATGTTGTCCTTTCCCATGAAGTACGAGTGCGCAGACTCCGGGCTCTGCCACCAGGCGCGCCAGGCATCGGGTTTCCCTTCGTTCTGTGCCCACTCGACCGCCGCGGAGAGATACCCGATCACCGCGTCGAACCAGACGTAGATCCGCTTCGTCTCCGGCGGGTAACCGTCGACCGGGACGGGGATACCCCAGTCGATGTCACGGGTCATCGCGCGCGGCCTGAGGTCGTCGACGAGCGAGAGCGAGAAGTTCCGGACGTTCGATCGCCAGCTCTGTTTGGCCTCGATCCAGGGTCGGAGCCGGTCCGCGAATTGCGGGAGGTCGAGGAAGAGGTGCTTCGTCTCCCTGAACTCCGGCGTCGTGCCGTCGATGATCGAACGCGGGTCGATCAGGTCGGTCGGGTCGAGCTGGTTTCCGCAGTTGTCGCACTGGTCGCCACGGGCCTCGGTGTAGCCGCAGATCGGACACGTGCCTTCGATGTAACGGTCCGGGAGCGTGTTGCCGCTCGAGGCCGAGAACGCCCCAAGCGTCTCCCGCTCGATCAGGCAGCCGTGCTCGTACAGCGTGCGGAAGATGTCCGTGGTGACGCGGGCGTGGTTCCGAGTCGTGGTACGGGTGAAACAGTCGTACGAGATCCCGAGATCGCGCAGGTCCTCACGAATCAGCCCGTTGTAGCGCTCCGCGATCTCACGCGGCGAGACGGCCTCCCGATCGGCCGTGACCATCACCGGCGTGCCGTGCTCGTCGGTGCCGCTGATCATCAGCACGTCGTTGCCCTTCAACCGGTGGTAGCGCGCGTAGATGTCGGCCGGGACCGCGAAGCCGACGACGTGGCCCAGATGCCGCTTGCCAGCCGCGTAGGGCCACGCCGGTGCGACCAAAATCTTCCGCTTCACGCCTTGTTGCGCCAACGTGCTCCTCCGATTCGGGGAGGGACATGATACGAGCACGACTTTGCGTCCGACTGCCGCGCATGGCGCACGCGAAACAGGCGAAGAGCGTCAGCCCGAGCATCACGGAAGCGAACAGGATCGTCTGCCCGCGTGTGGACGAGCTGGCCGAAGCCACGCGCTCCGCCTGGCGGCCCGTGGCAACCGGCCGGCGAGATGTCTCGGTCATTCGCCAGGCGCGGGGCGAGGTGACGCGAATCGCCGTCGGAGACACGGGCGTGCGAGACGACAAGCGCTCTGCTGTCACACCGCGACCGACGATGGGCCGAAGCCCGGTCCGCTGACTTCCCCGCTCATCGCGTGTGGGCGAGATGACCGTCACGTCGGGTCGCTCAGCCGCGGTCTGCGGGGCGCGAGCTCGCCCCCCTTTCCAGGCAGGCGCCTGTTCCGTGACGACTTGCGTACCGCCGTACCCGGTCGCTGCCTGCTGCGCAGGCACAACCTCCGAGGGCGCCGCAGCCGGAGTGGCCGACAACGGCGCCGAAGGCTGGGGCGCCGCTGCGGGAGCCGCAGACGCAGCAGCCGCTCGAACGGCCGGCGCGGGCGCCGCAGGCGTTTCCGGCGCGGGACCGGACCGCGCCGGAAGAAGGGACAGCGGGTCGACGTAGCTCTGGTCCCGCCCGGTCAGTCGAATGCCGAGATAGACGAACGGCTGGGAGAGGTCGGTCGTGCCGCTCGGACCGACCGTCCCGACCGCGGAGCCTTCGGCGATCGCCTCGCCACGCTTCACGGTGATCGTCCCCAGATGCTGCAACGTCGCGGTGTGACCGTCACGCGCCTCGATGGAGACGGTCTCGCCCCCACCCGGCACGGTCCCGGCGAAAGACACGACGCCGCCGACCGGAGCGGCGATCGCCGCTGCGGTCGCTGCACCGAGATCGACGCCACGGTGTTGTCCGGCCGCATACGGATGCGCAGGGTCGAACGCGAACGGGCGTAGCACCGGGCCGTCGACCGGCCACGTCCAGGCCAGTGCGCCTGGCACCGGACATGCCAGCGCGATGAGGAACAGGACTCCCAGTCGCCGCACGATCTTCTCCTCTGTTGCCAGTTCTGTGAACGCGACCACCGTAGCAAGGCGGTCGCTACGTTGTCAATACTGGCTACAAAGTACGGTTGTAGAGATCGTTTCGGGAGACGCCCGTCAGCCGGGCGACGATCCCCGCGGCACGCCTGCGGGATAGTCCGGCTGCGACGAGCTCGGCAACTGCGGTGGCGGCGTCCGACGAAGCGACCTCGACCGCCCCCGGCCCGAGAACGAGCGTGATCTCGCCCTTCGGTGGCTCGGCGAATCTCTCTGCGACGTCCCGCGCCGCACCGCGCACCACTTCCTCGAACCGCTTCGTGAGCTCGCGGCACACCGCCACCGGCCGCTCTGGCGCGGCCTCGGCAAGCGAGCGAAGCGTGGCCGGCAGCCGCTGCGGCGCCTCGAACGCGACGACCGGGTGAGGCCATGCCGCCAGCTCCTCCCACAGCGCCTCGAGCGCCCGTGAGCTTCTGGGCAGGAAGCCGACGAACTGGTACCGCTCCGCCGGGAAGCCGCTGGCGACGAGCGCAGTGTCGACGGCGGAAGCCCCCGGCAACACCGTCACCGGCACGCCGGCCGCGATCGCGGCGGCGAGCAGCCTCGCACCGGGGTCGCTGATCCCCGGCATGCCGGCGTCGCTGACGAGCGCCATCCGCTCGCCCGCCTCGAGACGCGGAAGGAGCGCGGCGGTCCGCTTCGCCTCGTTGTGCTCGTGATACGAGAGCAATCGCGTCGCCGAGATGTCGTGCCGTCCCAAGAGGATCCGGGTGCGGCGCGTGTCCTCGCAGAGGACGAGGTCGGCAGAGCGCAGCTCGGCGAGGACGCGCAGAGTGACGTCGTCGAGGTTCCCGATCGGCGTTGCGCAGACCGCGAGCGGCACGACTACTCGAGGGAGTCGAAGGCGACGAGGCCGGCGCCGATCAGACCAGCGGCCGTCCCGAGCTCAGCCCGGACGATCGGTAGATCGTCGCCCGCATGCGCGAGCGCCTCGCGTCGCACGATCTCGCGCGCCGGATCCAGCATGAAGTCGCCGGCGGCCGCGAATCCACCACCGATCACGACCAGCTCCGGGTTGAAGATGTTCACGAGCGTGCCTATGCCGGCGCCCAGATACCGCCCCATGCCGGCGAGGATCTCTCGGGCGCGCGGCTCGCCCTCGGCGGCGAGTCGCACCAGCCGATGTGCGTCGACGGCCGGACCGAACTCCTCCTGGGCCAGCTTGGTCGCCGCAACGCCGGTGACGTAGGGCTCGAGGTGCCCGCGACCCGTGCACGACCCCTGGCACGGCAGGCCGTCGAAGACGATCACCATGTGACCGAACTCCGCCCACCCGCGATAAAGCTGGCCGTCGATGACCGCTCCGCCGCCGCACCCGGTGCCTAGGGTGAGCATCACCATCCGGTCGACATCTCGTGCCGCGCCGAAATGAAACTCCGCATAGGCCGCGGCGTTCGCGTCGTTCTCGATCGCGACGGGAAGCCGGAACCGCTCCGCCATCGCGGCGCGGAAGTCGATGTCGGTCAGAGGGATGTTCACACCCTGCAGCGCCCGGCCACTCTTCTGGTCGATCGGTGAGGGGAGCCCGAAGCCGATCGCGGCCACATCGTCATCGAGGAGCTCCTCGACGGCGGCATCGAGCCCGGCCAGCAGGGCCTCCTGGGATTCCTGGGGCGTCGGGGTCTCACGCCGCCGTTCGACGTGGCCGTTCCGGTCGACGAGACCCGCGAGGATCTTGGTGCCGCCCAGGTCGACCCCGATGACGTGTCTTCCGTCCAATCCGCGCGGCTACCCTACTCCCTCGATGGCGACGGGACAGAAGCCCTACCGCGTCTACCGAGGCGGGCGCACGAAGGGCCGAGTGCCGCTGGAGCAACCGCAGCCGCGGCGCGATCGGAACGGGCGCCTGCCGCGAGACCCGAAGGTCCGAAAGCCGCGACGACGGTGGAGCTGGCGGCGGCGGATCGCCGTCGGCGTCGTCGCGATCCTGGTGCTCTCGGTGGTCTGGGCGATCGCCGGCTACCTCTCCTTCCGCAGCGGCGTGAAGAAGGCGAACGCGCGGCTCGACAAAGCGGTGCCGGCCGTCCTGGCGAAGCAGAGCGGCCTCCTGCTCTCGCACCCCACGACGATACTGCTGCTCGGGAGGGACTACGCCAACACCGACCAGCGCGCCGGCCTGAATCACTCCGACTCGATCATGATCCTTCGCACCGACCCGGGGCGGCACCGCCTGACCTACCTCTCGATTCCACGCGACCTGCGGGTCGCCATCCCCGGTTACGGCGAGCAG
>DATDDZ010000215.1:0-1525 GCA_036523555.1 Gaiellaceae bacterium | reverse complement strand
GTCGCCGTTTCCTCGACGGTCTTCACGACCCACTTCAACACTCTGGTGCGGGAGGGCAAGCCGGTCAGCGTCGCATTGACCTCCGGCTATGCCTGGGCATTCTGGGCGCTCGCCGCGATCTCTTTCGCGGCATTCGTCGCGTCGCTGACGCTGATCCGGAGGGAAGAGCTTGCCGAAGCGCCCGCCGAGCTCACGGCGACGGGCTGAGGGTCACGCTAGATCGGGGCGTCGAGCGCGTCCTGCACCGAGTCGCGCAACGTGAAGTGCCGGTCGAGCCCAGAGATCTCGAGCGCGCGCCGAGTCTCGAGGCCCGGCGCGGCGAGGACGAGAGCCCGCGGGTCGCCCAGCTTCCTCCCCGCCTCGATCAGCACGCCGAGGGCGGTCGAGTCGATGAAGCCGACGTCGCCGAGGTCGATGACGATCCGGTCGGGATCGCCCGCGCATGCCTCGTCGAGTCCATCCCGGACGCGCGAAGAGTTATAGACGTCGATCTCCCCGCGCAGGGTGACGACGCGGGCTCGTCCGACGGAGGCGACTTCGAAGACGGGATCCTCGTGCATGCCGCCGGGCTCGGTGCTGTGGCGATCTGTCAACACGGCTCCCTCCTCTTCCACGAGCGCGACGCGCCCTCTGAAACGGCACCACAGATTGAACACCCGTCGCGTACCGACTGCAATGTGGCCATTTGACCGGGGGCGCCGGGCAGGTGATCTTTCCCGAATGGACGTCGCCGTCGTGGCGCGCCGCGCGCGCAGCGAGAACTTTCCGGTCGCCTCGATCCTCTTCCCGCGGCACGTTCGCCCGCATCTCCGGGCCGTCTACGGCTTCGCGCGCCTCGTCGACATCCTCGGTGACGAGATCGAGGGGGACCGCCTGGCCGCGCTGGACGAGCTCGAGCGAGAGCTCGAGGCCTGCTACTCCGGCCGTCCCTCGTGGCCGGTGATGGCCGCCCTGCAACCGACGATCGAGGAGTTCACGCTGCCGAGGGAGCCTTTCCTGCGGCTGATCGAGGCGAACCGGATGGATCAGCACATCACCGAATACGAGAGCTGGGCGGATCTCCGCGAGTACTGCCGGCACTCGGCCGACCCGGTCGGACGGCTCGTGCTCGGGCTCGTGCGCCTCGACCGCGAGCCGGAGCTCGTCGCCGCGAGCGACGACGTCTGCACGGGCCTCCAGCTCGTGAACTTCCTCCAGGACGTGCCGCGCGACCTCGGGCTCGGCCGGATCTATCTCCCCGCGGAGGACCGGGCGCGGTTCGGGGTGATCGTTCTCGACCGGCCGAGCCCGGAGCTCCTAGCGGTGTTGCGCTTCGAGGCCGAGCGGGCCCGGGGCCTGCTCGCCTCGGGAAGGATGCTGCAGCAGCGGATCGGCGGCCGGACCGGACGTGCGATCGGCCTGTTCGCCCGCGGCGGGCTCGCGGCGCTCGAAGCGCTCGAGGCCGCGCGCTGGGACGTCTTCACGCAGCGACCGCGGCCGTCGCGTGCGCGACTGGCGCTGGCGGCGCTCGCGCGGTGACGACCGC
>DATDDZ010000214.1:0-2062 GCA_036523555.1 Gaiellaceae bacterium | reverse complement strand
ACTCATGTCCCCGCCCTTTACGGAAGGCTCCGTCGGGGCGACAATCCGGACGTGGCCGGAGCGGTCACCGATCCGAGGGCAGGGGTCCTGCGACAGCGCTACCACGCCCTGTTCGCGGATTCCGAGCTGCCCGTGCCCGTGCACCGCATCGCCGAGGATCTCCTCGGCCTGCAGGTGGTGGAGGCGGAGCTTGCCGAGCTGTCCGGCGCGCTCTTCCCCGCTCTCCGCGAGATCCGCGTCAACGGCGACGAGGCCGAGACGCGCCGGCGCTTCACGCTCGCGCACGAGCTCGGGCACTGGGTCTGCCACTGCCTTGCCGGACAGGGCCAGCCCGTCTTCTGCCGCCACCAGGATTTGGAGTCGTCGGCCGACCGCGCGCTCGAGCGCGAGGCGAACGTCTTCGCGGCCGAGCTCGTCATGCCGGAGCCTGAGGTGCGCGATGTCTTCGCCCGCCAGGGCGCTGTCCCCGAGACGGCCGCGATCTTCGGCGTCTCCCCGCTCGCGATGCACTGGCGGCTCTACAGCTTCGGGCTCGTCGACGAACCGCCGGCCAGTACGTGACGCTGGTACCGGGCGCGCCGACCCCGTTTCCGACTCCCGACCCGCCGCTTGGCGACGGCGTCGTCACTCTCCGGCCACCGGATGATCGGGACTTGCCTGCAATCGAGCAAAGCCTCCGCGATCCCGACGTCATACGTGCGTTCGGCGGATCTACGCTCGACGCAGAGCAGATGCTCGAGCGGATGCGCAGCCGTTGGACGCGCGGCGAGGCGGCCACGTTCGCGATCTGCGACACAACGGATCGGTGCGTCGGCCACGTCTTCGTGAACCTCGGGCCTTCCCACCGGGCTACGGTCGGCTACTGGCTTGTGCTCGAGGTACGAGGCAAAGGGCTCGCGACGCGGGCGGTGCGGCTCGTCTCTCGTTGGGCGCTCCGCGAACTGGTGCTCCCTCGGCTCGGACTGCTCGCCGAGCCGTGGAACGTCGATTCGCAGCGCGTGGCAGAGCGAGCCGGATTCCGACGCGAAGGCGTGCTCCGCGCGTGGGCCGAGATCGATGGCCGACGCGTCGACTACGTCTCGTTCTCACTGCTTCCGGCAGATCTGGACGAGCCCAAACACGCCGCGCTGACTACTTGACCGAGGTGTGCTCTGCCTCGAATGGCTGGCCTGTGTGCTCGCAGAGCACTTCGAGATCACGATCGAAAAACCAGAGGACGACATCGTCGTCCGCAGCCTCGGCGATAGCCGCGATGAGGTAGTCGACGGCGGGCCGCCTGTGATTCCCGTGCGCCTTCCCCGCGAGCTCCCGTTGGACCGCGATCGCCCGGGCGCTCGCCGTCTCGGTGAGCGGTAGCCAATCGAGCGGCTCGAGGAAAGTATGGAAGAGTCGCTCGTACTCCTCGCCCGTCTCCGCGCGGTGCATCACCTCGAGCGCCACCGGGACACACGTGCAGACCTCAGCTCGTTCGAGTCGCTGGGCGAGCTTCTCCATGACATCAGGACGCGAGCGCTTGTTTGCCCAAGCCCAGATGGACGAGTCGGCCAGGAAGCGTGCCATGCGATCGGGCTTACGCGCGCGCTCGGCGGAGCTTGGGGAGATCTTCTGGGCGAACGATGTTCAGCCCGCCCTCCCGTAAGCGGTCGGCGGCTTCTCGCAACGCCGCCAACCGGTTGACCTCGCGGAGTGCCTGGTTCACGGTGTCTCGCTTCGTCGATGTGCCGAGTACGCCCTGTGCACGGCGCAGTTCGACCATGTCGAGATCGAGCGTCGTACGCTGGATCGGACTGGCATCACCCGTTCTTGCACGCATATTCGAAGCATAGCCGTTGTGCGACATTTTATGCATCGAGAAGACTGACTTTGTGCCTCAACTATCTCGAAGGCGCTATAAGAACCAGCCCCCTCACACCCGACTAGCTGAGTGATGAAGGCCACGAACGGGCACATAACGCTCTCCCCGTCCGACGTGACGGCGTACCTCGCCTGCGAGCACCTGACGGCGCAGGCGCTCGCGGTCGCGCGCGGCGAGCTCGTCCCGCCCCCATGGGACAACGAGCAG
>DATDDZ010000213.1:0-11164 GCA_036523555.1 Gaiellaceae bacterium | reverse complement strand
CCACTCGGTCGCGAACCTGATCATCTACCTCGCCGCCGGTGCCATCTACGTCCTCGTTCCCCGCTACGCAGGCCGTCCATGGAAGACGACCAAGCCGCTAGCGGTCGGTTGGCTCTTCACGCTCCTCTTCGTCACCTTCGCCTACTCGCACCACCTGTACATGGACTTCGTCCAGCCGGGTGCGCTCCAGATCGTCTCCACCTTCGCTTCGTTCGGCGCGTCGATCCCTGTCGCCGTGGTCACGATCTACACGGGGATGATGCTCGTCTGGGGGTCGCGCTATCGCTGGACGCTCGCCTCGAGCCTCCTCTACCTCGGCTTTGCCGGCTGGGCAATCGGCGGAACCGGCGCCGTCCTCGACTCGATCATCCCCTTCAACTTCCGCTTCCACAACACGCTCTGGGTGGTCGCGCACTTCCACACCTACCTGCTGCTGTGCGTGATCTTCTGGGCGCTCGCTTTCGTCGCTCATCTGCTCGAGGAGCGGGCCGGGCGGACGGCACCAACCGGCTGGAGCGCTCTGGCGGTGAGCGCGATGGCGCTGGGCGGCTACGGACTCGTCGGCATGTGGTACGTCTCCGGCATGCTCGGCGTCCCTCGCCGCTACGCCGTCGAGCCGGCCGGAACCGTCGGCTACAGCCTCGCCGGGGGCATTTTCGCGATGGTCTTTGCCCTCGGCCTCCTCGTCCTGCTCGGCGAGTTTCTCGCGCTCGCCCGTCATGGAGGCGAGCACAGCCGGTACTCGCTCGTCGAGCAGCTGAACACCTGGACCGGTAGCCGCTACCTCGGCAGGAAACGGAAGGAGCTCCCGCCCGAAGAGCCACTTCTTCAGATCCCCGAGCCGGCGGGCACGGTGCTGGCCTCGCCGGTCCAGCTCGCAGGAGCGCTCGCGGTCGCCGTCGTCTGCCTCTTCTCTTTCCTGCCCCCGATCGTTCGCGCATCCGAGCACAGCACGCGCTACCACCACCTACTGCATGCGGGCGAGTTTCTCCTGGGAGTCGCGCTTGGGGTGCTCGTCGCCTCGCTGCCGGCGGTCTTCCGCCGGGTTGGGCCGCGGGCCTCCGGCCTCGGGGTCGTCGCCCTCATCGCGGCGCCGGCGGCAATGATGCTCGCGATGGTGCCCGCAGTCTACGAGCCACTCGACAACCGGCCTCTCCTGCATTTCCTCTACCACGTAGGGATCGCCGCGCTCGGGCTCGTTGCCGGCCTGGGCGCGGGCACGCTCGGGCGGGTCACGGGCCGCATCGCAGTTGTGCTCGCGGTCGGCATGGCCGTCACGTACGCGGCGGGGGTGGGAGGCACTTGATGGCCGAGTCAGCCTCGACCGACGGACTCATCCGCTGGCTCGTCGGCGGCCTCGTCGTGGGCGCGATCGTGCTCGGCCTACTGGTCGGCGCCTACGAGATCGGCCGTCACCGCGGGGGGAGCGAGAAGGCCGGCACCGCCCCACACGCGACTGTTCCAGTGACGACGACTACGGCACCGGGTGATACCGCCACCGTCCGGGGCAAGCAGCTGTTTACCGCCGACGGATGCATGAGCTGCCACTCGCTCGACGGCACGGCAAGCGTCGGCCCGACGGTGAAGGGCCTGGCCGGCGATCGCGTCCAGCTCTCCGACGGCAGCACCGTGACGGCAGACGACGCCTACCTGGCGAAGGCGATCACCGACCCAGACGCCGAGATCGTCAAGGGTTACCAGAAGGGCATCATGGCGGGAGCGGTCTCCGGCTTCGGCCTTGCGAACAAGCCGCAGGACGTGGCAGCCCTCGTCGCGTTCATCAAAGCCCAGCGCTGAAGCCGACCAGAAGGTGGGCCGGGGAGGTTTCGATCCCCATCCTCCCCGTAAAGAGCGGGGTGCTCTACCACTTGAGCTACCGGCCCACGTGACGAAATCAAGCCTAAGGGCGCCGGCCTCGCGGCGTCATCGGCAGGACCCCGCCTATCGAAGCGGCAAACTACGGATCGGGCCAACGGTTCGGATGCGTCAGCCGCGCCGGAGTTGGCCTTCGGCGCGCATCGCCGCCAGCCCCGTGCGCGCGAGTGCGAGCGTTCCCTCGTAGACGAGATAGCGGGGCTCCCAGCGAGGTGCGAACTTCGCGTTGAAGCGGTAAAGGCTCTCGATCTGGAAGAACGAGTTGCCAAGCGAAACGATGCGACCGAGCATGCGGTCGAGCCGGCTGCCGGGGCGCTCGAGTAGCCGCGCAAAGGCCGCGAAGTTGAGCGAGAGCTCCTCGATGCCGCGCTCGCCCAGAAGCTCGATCGATCGAACGATGAGGAATTCGGTGAGCCCGTTAGGCGTGCGAGGGTCGCGGCGCATGAAGGAGAGCGACATCGCGGGCCGTCCGTATGCGGGTACGAAGTGAAGGAAGCCGCGCACAGCCCCCTCGTGGTCCCGTACGAAGACGACGACACTGTCTTGGTGGGCGGAGGCGAGCGAATCCATCGCCATCGAGAAGCCACGTTCTGGTTTTCCTCCCCGCCACAGCGACGAGACGTACTCGAGCTCGCTGAGCGTCCGTTGGTCGAGTGACTGGAGCTCCTGCAGCTCGACGCGGTACCCCTCCCGCTCGAGCCGACTCACCGATTGCCGGATTTTTCGCACCGCGCGGCCTTCGAGGGAGAATCGACGCGTCTCGACCAGAGCCTCGTCGCCGATGTAGAGAGCCCGCAGACCTGCCTGTCGCCAGAGCGGCAGCAGCTGCTCGCTGACGCCGATCGCGGCAAGGCGCAGGCCGCGCAGCTCTGCGAACACAGCTGCTTCGTGAACGAGGTCGGGGAGCCCCTCATCGCGACCCACTGGATCCCCGGCGATGAGCATGACGCCGTTCTCGACGCGGTAGCCGAGAAAGGCGCGCCGGTCGGCGCTGAAGAGGTAGTTGATGTCGCGCCTCAGCTTGAAAAAGGCAAGCGTGTCACTCCCATGTAGACGCAGCAGCTCCGCCGCGGTATGACGCGACGGGTCGTCAGGCGCCTCCGTCGGTCCGCCGAGCGGCCGGAACAGAAGGGCCGCGCCGATCGCAATTGCGGCGATGCTGAGCAGCCCAACCGCGAGCGGGAGCCAGCCGAGCTCGTCGTGAAACGCGATCGAGCCCCTTCGCCACGCGAGCAGGTCGAGCGTCTGACGAATCGCGAGCAGCGACGTGCGCGAACTCCCGGCAGCGACCCAGACCAACACCGCCGCGGTGACGGTCGCGATGCCCGTTGCCGCGGCAAGCACCCACAGCAGCGAGCGGCGTCTAAGGGGAGCGGGACGCACGTAGAACGCGTCGCGTCCCCACCAGAGAACCGCGGCTGCGACCCAGCTGACGGCAGCCTCCTCGAAGTCAAGTCCCTTCGCCAGGTCGAGCGCCCCCAGGAAGACGAGAAGAGCGAACGCCGCATCCCAGGCCCGGACGCGGCGACGCCGCAGGTAGTACGACGTCGTCACGAGAACCGCGCTCGCGGGTATCGCCAGCGTGTGGAACAACGGCACCGCCTGGACCGGCGCCACGTGCAACAGAAGATGATGCCGCCAAGCAATGTTCGGCGTCAGCGCCGAACCAAGGTTGACAATGCCGACGGCGAGCGAGACGAAGGCCGCGAGGTTCGGCAAGCCGTCGCCGTAGCGCACGACCCGCAGCGGCAAGAATCGGCGATGAAGCCCGACTCGCCACGCAGCAGTGTCACGCCTGCGAGGAAACAAATCGTGCCAATCCTTGACGACCATCCAACCGCCGATCCCCAGCGCGACACCGGACCAAAGCGAGAGTCGCCAGGCATCTGCGAGCAATCCCGCGACGACGATGGCCACGATCACGGTTCCCAGGTGCCACTCGTGCACGCGACGCCCAAGCAGGTAGACGCGCGGACCATGCATATGCCGTTCGATCCGTACCACAGGCTCAGCCTCTCCAATTGCAGCAGGACCGGAAACCGGGGAAACGCGTAGAGCCACTGCGTAATCCGCGGCACATCCGGGCGCCCGCCTGCATCGGGTCTCGCGCCGTACCCCGGTTTCGGGCGTGGACGGGAGACCCGATGCCTTCTTTGGACGGGGAGTTGCCCCCGGCCGGCGAGTTAGGCCGACAGGCTGGGCGGGACGATCACGGTGTCGATCACGTGGATCACACCGTTCGTCGCCAGGATGTCGGCGGTGACGACGGTGGTGCTGCCGTTGAGGGTCAGCTTTCCGTCCTTCAGCGAGAGCGAGATCGGCTCGCCCTCGAGGGCCTTGACGGTGCCGTTCTGCTGTGCGACGGCGACCGCTTGAGCGCTCGTGATGTCGCCGGCGACGACGTGGTAGGTGAGCACCTTCGCCAGCAGCGCGGGGTCGGCGAGGACGGCCGCGTAGGTCGCGGGGGCCGCCTTGGCGAGCTTTGCGAAGGCCTCGTTGGTCGGCGCGAAGACGGTGAACGGGCCGGGAGCCGAGATCGCCCCAACCAGGCCGGCCTTCTGGACGAGGGAGGCGAGCGTCGAGAAGTCCGGATTGCCAGCGGCGATCTGGACGATCGACTGCGTCGGCGCCGGCGGCTGCGACAGCGACGGCGGCACGAGGACCGCGTCGATGGCGTGGATGACTCCGTTCGAGGCCTTGACGTTGGGGATCACGACCCGTGCCGTGCCGTTGAGGACGATCTTGCCGCCCTTGAAGGAGAGCGCGATCGACTCACCCTGGACGGTCTTGACCTTCAGCCCTCTCCTGGCCGCAGCGATCGCGGCGGCGGCGGGGATGCGCTTGCCGACGACGTGATAGGTGAGCACGGACTTGAGGAGCACCTTGTTTGTGCTGACCTTGTTGTAGAGGGCGGGGTTCTTCTTCTTCAGGTTCGCGAAGGCCTGGTCGGTCGGCGCGAAGACGGTCAGGTTGCCGGGGGCGGAGAGCGTCCCGGCGAGGCCCGACTTCTTCACGAGTGCGACGAGCGTCTTGAACTTGCCCGTGGCGACCGCGGTCTGGACGATGTTCTTCTGGCTCATGGCGGTCGACTTTGCAGGCGAGGCCGCCGAGATCGAGGTCGCGGCTACGAGTGCCGCAGCACCGATCGCGATTGCTGTTCCCATCTTCTTCATGTCAGTTTCCTTTCGGTCTACGGGTTGCTTACGCAGTGGTGATCAGGCGGTTTCCACGATGTTGTGCGGCATATCTGCTCCGTTCCTTTCTGGTCGACGTTCAGGCTGCCGGCCGGTGGCCGGCGACAACGCGGGGCGGCTGCTGAGGCGCCCCGTCGGCGCGGTGCTCGGCCGCGTAGCGGCCGTCGAGGATCGCGCCGTAGACGAGGAGTCCGAGGGCGGCACAGACGATCAGCGTCACGACCACGCCCATCGCGAAGAGGCCGGCGGCGCTCATGGCCGCTCGCGCCCCAGCACGATTCCGCCTAGCGAGAGGATCGACGGCACCCAGAGCCCGACGAAGATGCCCTGGAGCTCGTGGCCGCCGAACCAGAGCGTGACCGACAGCACGAACGAGACGCCCGCGGCGAGCAAGATGAGATACCGCGCCCTTGCCTCGCGAGACGTGGCACGCGCCTCGGTGATACGGCTCTGAGTTGTCAGCATTCACCTCTCCTTGTCTAGAGTCTGTTCAAGTTCTGTGCAACCATAGCGGCCAAGGGCGGCGTTCGTCAAGTGTTTGTTCAATGTCTGTATAGTCACCTCGATGGCGACGGGCTTTGGGCAGCTTCGGATCGGCGAATTCGCGCGGCGGGTGGGCGTCACGCCCGAGCTACTGCGCGCGTGGGAGTCGCGGTACGGGCTGACACGGCCGGTTCGCTCACCCGGCGGGTTCCGGCTCTACACGGCGGCCGACGCCGCTCGTGTGGAGCAGATGCGGCGAGGGCTCGACCAGGGTCTCTCAGCCGCGGAGGCCGCCCATGCCGCACTCGAGGACGAGCGGCCGTCCGAGGATCTGCTCGAAGACCTAGGCGCTCGCCTGCTCACGGCGATCGGGCGCTACGACGAGGCCGCCGCTCACTCGGTGCTCGACGAGAGCCTTGCCGCGTTCGGCCTCGAGGAGACGCTGCGCCACGTGGTGCTGCCTACCTTGAAGGAGGTCGGCGACGGCTGGCAGCGGGGCGAGATCGACATCAGCCAGGAGCACTTCGCGAGCAACCTCATCCGGGGCAGGCTGCTTGCGCTTGCGCGGTTCTGGGGCCGAGGAAAGGGCCCTCTTGCTCTTCTCGCCTGCGCACCGGGCGAGATGCACGACATCACCCTGCTCGCGTTCGCGCTCGTCCTGCGCTCTCACTCCTGGCGGATCCTCTTTCTGGGCGCGGACACGCCGATCGCAACGCTCGCCCGCGCGGCCGAGACGACGCGGCCGGCGCTCGTCGTCGTCTCGAGCTTCGACCCCGCTCTGCTCGAGGCGCAGGCGGCCGGCCTCCGGCGGCTGGCCCGGGCGGTGCCGCTTGCGCTCGCAGGCCCAGGCGCAACGGACGAGCTCAGCGCCCGGATCAGAGCCCGCCGCCTGGACGGGGATCTCGTAGTGGCAGCCGACGAAGTTGCGCAGACGTGACCGCGCCCGTGCCCGACCCGCAGCGTGCGCAGATCCTGCTCACCGGCGCCACCGGCTACATCGGCGGGCGGCTCCTCCGGGTGCTCGAGGAGCGCGGGGAGCGGGTGCGCTGCCTCACCCGCCGGCCCGAGGCCGTCGCCGCTCGCCGCGAGACGACGACGATCATCGCAGGCGACGTCCTCGAGCTCGAGTCCCTGCGCCCGGCGATGCGCGGGATCGGGATCGCCTACTACCTCGTTCATTCGATGACCTCGGCGACGAGCTTCGAGGAGCAGGACCGTCGTGGTGCCTCCAACTTCGCGTCCGCGGCGCGCGAGGCGGGCGTGCGTCGGATCGTCTACCTGGGTGGGCTAGGCGCCGGCGGCGATCTCTCGAGCCATCTTTCGAGTCGCCAGGAAGTCGGCCGCATTCTCGCCCACTCCGGCGTGCAGACGATCGAGTTCCGGGCTTCGATCGTGATCGGCTCGGGCAGCCTTTCCTTCGAGATGCTTCGCAAGCTGGTCGAGCGCCTCCCGGTGATGATCACACCGCGCTGGGTGCGCACCACCGCGCAGCCGATCGCGATCGAGGACGTGCTGGACTACCTCGTCGCGGCTCTCGACGTCGAGGTCGAAGGCAGCGCGGTGTTCGAGATCGGCGGCGCCGACCAGGTCTCCTACGAGGAGCTGATGCGCGAGTACGGGCGGCAGCTCGGCATCCGCCGGTGGATCATCCCGGTGCCGTTCCTCACGGCCCGGCTCTCTAGCCTCTGGCTCGGGCTCGTGACGCCCGTGTACGCCCGTGTCGGTCGCAAGCTGATCGACAGCCTTCCCCACGAGACCGTCGTCCGCAGCGCGAGCGCCGTTCGCGCATTCGCGATCAAGCCTCGCGGCTACCGGGAAGCGATCGCCCGCGCCCTCGCGAACGAGGACCGTGAGTTTTCGGAAACCCGCTGGTCCGACTCCGTCGCCTCCGCCGGCCTGCAGGCGGAGCGCTACGGCGGCGTGCACCACGGCAAGCGCCTGGTCGACTCGCGCTCAGTCCAGGTGCGGGTCTCCCCGGCGCAGGCGTTTCGTCCGATCCGACGGATCGGCGGCAAGACAGGCTGGTACTTCGGCGACCCTCTCTGGCGACTCCGCGGCTTCGTCGACTTGCTCGTCGGCGGCGTCGGCGTGCGCCGCGGCCGGCGCGATCCCGAGACGCCGACCGTGGGCTCGGCACTCGACTTCTGGCGTGTCGAAGCCTACGAGCCGGACCGTCTGCTCCGGCTCCACGCCGAGATGAAGCTTCCGGGGCGGGCGTGGCTCCAGTTCGAAGTAGACGGGGACGACTCCGGCAGCACGATCCGCCAGACCGCGATCTTCCACCCGACAGGCCTGCTCGGGACGGTCTACTGGTACGGCCTCTTCCCCATCCACTCGTGGATCTTCAAGGGCATGCTGACCAAGATCGCAGGCGTTGCGCAGGCGCCTGAAGAAAGCCGGCAACCTCTTCGGGGCGTTACCACCGGTCTCGACCATCTCTGAGCCGCCGCGCAGTATCGAACGCTCTCAGCTCGTCCCGTTGTCGGTCGAGGACTCCTTCGCGTTCTTCGCCGACGCCTACAACCTCGAAGCGCTCACGCCGCCCTGGCTCCGCTTTCGGATCCTCACACCGCGGCCGATCCAGATGCGCAGGGGAACGACGATCGAATACGTGCTCACCACGCGCCGGCTCCCAATTCGCTGGCGCACCGAGATCATCGAGTGGGAGCCTGGACGGCGTTTCGTGGACACACAGGTGAAGGGCCCGTTCCGTCTCTGGGAGCACCTCCATGCCTTCGAGGAGCGAAACGACGGCACGCTGATTCGTGACACCGTCCTCTACCGGATGCCGTACGGGGCGCTCGGAGCGGTCGCACACCGAATCCTGGTCGCTCGTGATCTCGAGCGGATCTTCGACTACCGACGCGACGCGGTCGACCGACTGCTCGGCACGGGCGTCACGAGTTGAGCGCCGCCTGCATTCCGATCGTCGCCCGAGCTCCGACCCGATTGAAGATGCGCTGCATCACCGGGTCGAACAGCCGACCGATTCCGGTGAACGCAAGCGTCGCGTCATAGTGGACGGCCGAGCCGTTTCCTGCCGGCTCGACCGTGATCGTGTCCTTCGAGACGAATCCCGGACGCTGCGCCTCGAGCACGACCCTTCGCGGTGAGTCGTACTCGACGATCGCATAGCGGAGCGGTACGTCACGCCCTCCGAAGCGCGCGACGACGTCGAACGCAGACCCGATGCCGATCGGCGCATCGCCGACCCGGCGAGCCTCGCTCACGCTTGGATCCCAGACGCGGGCGTTGGCGAAGTCGGCCATGTAGGCGAACGCCTCGGCTTGCGGAAGGGCGGACTCGATCTTCGTGACGTAACGGGCCATTCGGGTTCCCTGGCCACTCTAGCAACACAGACTAAGGTGTGTATAGGTATTGTCTAAATTCATGCGTGGAGAAGCCAGATGAAGATCGCGGTGATCGGCACGGGAATCTCGGGCCTGGGAGCGGCGTACGCGCTCTCGAACGCCCACGAGGTCGAGCTGTTCGAACGTGACGCCCGCACGGGCGGCCACTCGAACACGGTCGAGCACGCGGTCGCCGGGCGAACGATCGCGCTCGACACCGGCTTCATCGTCCACAACGAGAGCACCTATCCGAACCTCGTCCGCCTCTTCCGCGAGCTCGGCGTCCACACGCAGCAGTCGGAGATGAGCTTCTCGGTCGCCTGCGAGCGCCATGACCTCGAGTACTCGGGGCGCCGCCCGCCGTTCACACGGCTGACACTCGAGATCGCCCGCTTCCTGCGCCTCGGCAGCCGTGCGCTCGACGATCCGCGCTATGCCGAGTGGAGCCTCTCCCGCTACGTCGCCGAGGAAGGCTACTCGCCTCGGTTTCGGAACCACTTTCTCGTCCCGCTCTGCTCGGCGCTCTGGTCGACAGCTCCGAGCAAGACGCTCGACTTCCCGCTGGTCTACGCCGTCCGCTTCTTCACGAACCACGGCATCCTCGGCTTCCGGCGGCTCCGCTGGAAGACGGTCACCGGCGGCAGCCAGACCTACGTGCGCGCGCTGGAGGAGCGGCTGCGCGTCAACCTCTCCAGCGAGGTTCGCTCGATCCGGCGGCTCGACGACGGCGTCGAGCTCCGCCTCGCGGGCGACGAGCTGCGGCGCTTCGACGGCGTCGTCGTCGCGACCCACGCAGACCAGGCGCTGCGGCTGCTGGAGGATCCGAGCGAGGACGAGCACCGCCTGCTCGGCGCTTTCGGGACGACCGAGAACGACACGGTCCTCCACACGGACGAGCGTTTCCTTCCCCGCCGCGTCGGCACTCGCGGCTCGTGGAACTACCAGCTCCACGACTGCGGCTCCGACGTCGGCAGCCCGACCATGACCTACTACCTGAACAAGCTCCAGCGCCTCGACGAGGACGAGCACTACTGCGTCACGCTGAACCGCACGGCCGAGATCGACCCTGCCAGGATCATCCGCCGCTTCTCCTACCGTCACCCGCTCGTCACCCTGGAGTCGATGCGGGCCCAGCCCGAGCTGCCGCGCCTGAACGGCCCGCGGCACACCGCCTTCGCGGGCGCCTGGCAGGGTTACTGCTTCCACGAGGACGGGCTGCGCTCGGGCCTTGCCGCCGCAGCGGCCTTCGGGGCAGCCTGGTGAGGTCCGCTCTCTATACCGGCACCGTGATGCACGCGCGAAGGACGCCGAGGGAGAACGTGTTCCGCTACCGCGTCTGTTTCTACCTGCTCGACCTCGACGAGCTGCCCGAGCTCGACCGTCGCGTGCGCCTGTTCGGCTGGAACCGCCGGAACGTGGTCAGCCTGCACGATCGCGACCACATGGACGTGCGCGCCTACCTCGCCGAGCACGGCGTCGAGGCCGACCGGATCCTGCTCCTGACGAACCTCCGCGTTCTCGGCTACGTGTTCAACCCGGTTAGCTTCTTCTACTGCTACTCGGGAGGCGAGCTTGCCTGCATCGTCGCCGAGGTGAGCAACACCTTCGGCGAGCGGCTGCCGTACCTGCTCTCGCCCGAGAACCGCGACACGCGCGAGCGACGCCTCTCCTACCGGCACGACAAGAAGCTGCACGTCTCGCCGTTCTTCGGCCTGGAGCAGAATTATCAGTGGTGGTTCTCGGAGCCCGGCGAGCAGCTCGACGTCCGGATCGACCTCAGCGAGGGCGGCGCGCGGCCGTTCTTCGCCACGCTCACCGGACGGCGACGCGCCTTGACCGACGCGACCCTCGCCCGCGCGTTGCTCCGCTACCCGCTGATGCCGCTGCAGGTGACCGTCCTGATCCACCTCCAGGCGGCGCGGCTCTGGCTGAAGCGCGTGCCGTTCTTCCACAAGCCGCCGTTCGTACCCGGCGAGGGCTCGGTGAAGCCGTGACCGAGGTGCTGCGCGAACTGCCCGCCGGCCGCCGGATCGGAGTCCGCCTCGCCGAGAGCGCCGCGATCCGCGCGCTCGGCCGGATCGAGCACGGCGCGCTGGAGCTGCGGCTCCCCGGCGGACGCGTGTACCGGGCCGGGACAGGGGACCCGATCGTCGTCACCGTCACCTCGAACGATCTCTTCCGCCGGCTTGCCCGCTCGCCAGGCCTCGGCTTCGGCGAGTCGTACGCCGCCGGCGACTGGCACAGCGACGACCTGCCCGGCCT
>DATDDZ010000212.1:0-2458 GCA_036523555.1 Gaiellaceae bacterium | reverse complement strand
AGATCGCCGTGCAGATTCGCGCGTAGGAGCGCGGGCTGACGAAGCGTCCGCCCGACGTCTGCTGGAGCCAGTTCGGGTTCGCGGGCTCGTTCCACGCGAGCCAGTACTTCACCGCAGGCAAGTAGATCTCGTCGAACGAATCCGTGTTCGGGATGTACTTCCCGCTGTAACGCGTCGCAGCGGCATAGGCGAAGTTGCGGAGGTCGTTGTAGTTCGACGGGGGCACGTTCTTCGCCTTGCCGCCGTTCGCCCACGACGGCGTGAACAGGATCGTGAGCATCACCTGGATCCCGTTCTGCGCCGCGTAGCGGATCGCACGGTCGTAGAGCGACCAGTCGTACGCGTCATCGGCCGGATTCTGCGGATGCGCGGGACGGCGCTTCGCGACGTCGGGCCAGTTGAGGTTGATGCGGATGATCTGCGTCCGCAGCTGCTTCAGCGTGGAGAACGTGAAGGCGGGGTCGCCGCGAAGCGTCATCGCGTCGTCCTGGAGCCCGACCAGCATGTGCGCCTTCGCCTGCGCCGTGGGCACGGCAAGAGCCGCGGCGACGAAGACGATCGCCGAGATGACCCCCGCTCGCCTAGGCAACTACAGGCTCCCGACCCGTGCTGGGAAGCATCTTCCGCAGCCCTTCCTCCAGCTCCACCTGCGGCTCCCACCCGAGCAGCTGACGCGCGCGGGTGATGTCCGGCTGGCGAACCTGGGGATCGTCGACCGGAAGGGCCTCGTACACGATCTCGCTCTTCGAGCCCGTGACACGGACGACGGTTTCGGCGAGCTCGTTGAGCGTGTACTCGTTCGGGTTCCCGATGTTGACCGGGAGATGCTCGCCCGAGTCCGCCAGCGAGACGAGCCCGCGAATCAGGTCGTCGACGTAGCAGAAGCTCCGAGTCTGGGTGCCGTCACCGAACACAGTTAGGGGCTTGCCCTCCTGGGCCTGTCTGACAAACGTCGGTATCGCACGGCCGTCGTTCGGCCGCATGCGGGGCCCGTAGGTGTTGAAGATACGGACGATCGCCGTGTCGACGCCCTGCTGGCGATGGTAGGCCATCGTCATCGCCTCGGCATACCGCTTGGCCTCGTCGTACACGCCCCGCGGGCCGATCGGGTTGACGTTGCCCCAGTAGGTCTCGGGCTGGGGATGAACCTGCGGGTCGCCGTAGACCTCGCTCGTCGAAGCAAGAAGGAAACGCGCGCGCTTGAACTTCGCCAGGCCGAGCGCGTTGTGCGTGCCGTAGGAGCCCACCTTGAGCGTCTGCAGCGGTAGCCGGGCGTAGTCGATCGGGCTCGCCGGGCTCGCGAGGTGGTACACGAAGTCGACCGGCTCGTCTATCTCCAGGTGCTGGGTGAGATCGTGGTTCAGAAAGAGAAAAGCGTCTCCGCGCAGGTGCTCGACGTTCTGGAGCGAGCCGGTGTCCAGGTTGTCCACGCAGAGGACGCGGAAGCCCTGCGCGATGAGGTGGTCACAGAGATGAGAGCCGAGAAAGCCGGCCCCACCGGTCACGACAGCGGCGGGCATCGGCGGGATGCTACCCGGCTCCCCCGAACAGGGCGAAAGACTTTACGAGGGCTTTACAGGGGCCTCTCCCCGCGTAACGTTTACGCGGTGGAGACGCGCAGGCACAAGCATCTCGTCCTGATTCTCGCCCGCGAGCTCGCGTCGAACCTGGCAACCCCGACGCTGATTGCCGACGCCGAGGGCACGCTCGTGTTCTACAACGAGGCGGCCGCCGAGGTCGTCGGACGCTCGTTCGCCGAAGCAGGCGAACGCCCGCTCGAGGACTGGATCCAGACCTTCGCCCCGAGGAAGAGCGAGTCGGAGCCGTTGCCGGCGGAGCGCCGCCCGGCCTGGATCGCGCTCCACCAGCAACGCCCCTCGCACGAGCGGTTCTGGATCACGAGCGCCGACGGCGTCGACCGCGAGATCGAGGTGACCGGATTCCCACTGTTCGCACACGCGGACGAGTTCGTCGGGATCGTCGTGATCTTCTGGCGCGACTGAGCGCGAGGATGGCGTCGTGCGCCTGAAGATCTGGGGCTGCCGCGGCTCCGTCGCGACTCCAGGGCCGGAGACGGTTCGCTACGGGGGCAACACGCCGTGCATAGAGGTGGGGCTCGACGACGACACTGTCCTCGTCCTCGACGCCGGGACGGGAATCAGACGGCTCGGTGCCGAGCTCGAGGAGCGAGGGGCGAGGCGGATCCACCTTTGCCTCACGCATCTCCACCTCGACCATCTCGAAGGCCTGCGCTTCTTCGCCCCGCTGTGGGACAGCGAGGTCTCGCTGGAGATCTGGGGCCCTCCCTCACCGCTGCTCAGCCTGCAGGAACGCATCGCCCGCTCCTTCTCGCCGCCGCTCTTTCCCATCGACCTCCGCGACGTTCCGGCCGCCGTCTCGTTCCACGACGTGCCAAAGGAGCCGTGGAGCATCGACGGCGCGTCGTTGATCGCCGATC
>DATDDZ010000211.1:0-17648 GCA_036523555.1 Gaiellaceae bacterium | reverse complement strand
GAGATCTGCGCGCTCCTGACCAAGCCCGACCGCCGCGAGATCGACGTCCCTGTTCGCTATATCGGCTTCGAGATCCCGAACCGCTTCGTGATCGGCTACGGGCTGGATTTCGCCGAGCGATACAGGAACCTGCCCTACGTGGGCGTATTGGATCCGGGCATCCTTCCGGAAGACGTCTGAGCCGCCAAAGCCCCTCATACGAGGGGCTGTAGCTCAAACCGAGGCTGGTACCCTGCCGAAAGAGGTCTAGTGAACCGATTCTTCCGCAGCGCGCTCTTCCCGCTCGTGATCATCGCGGCGCTGGTCTGGCTGGCGCTGCAGACGCTCGGAGGCGGCGGCGCGAAGAGCGAGAAGACCACCCTCTCGAACGTCCAGCAGCAGATCTCGGCCTGTACGGCGCAGTGCCCCATCGGCGAGGTCGTCTTCAACCCCAACAAGCGGGAACTGAAGGTTGTTTACAAGGACAACAAGAAGGCCTACGTCCATTACCCGAGCGACCAGTCGGCGGCCGACCTCCAGCAGTTGATGGCGAAGCACAACGTCAACTTCGACTCGAAGGGGACGGGCTCGTCACCGTGGTGGTCGATCCTCACCTCACTCCTCCCCTTCGTGCTGCTCTTCGGCTTCTGGATCTTCCTGATGAACCAGGTGCAGGGCGGCGGCTCGAAGGTGATGTCCTTCGGCAAGTCGCGCGCGAAGCGAATGACCCCCGACTCGCCGAAGATCGGCTTCAAGGACGTGGCCGGGGTAGACGAGGCCGTCGAGGAACTGCAGGAGATCAAGGAGTTCCTCGAGAACCCGAAGAAGTTTCAGGCACTGGGCGCACGGATCCCCAAGGGCGTGCTCCTCTACGGGCCTCCCGGCACCGGTAAGACGCTGCTGGCACGCGCGGTCGCGGGCGAGGCGGGCGTGCCGTTCTTCTCCATCTCGGGCTCGGACTTCGTCGAGATGTTCGTCGGCGTCGGCGCCTCGCGCGTCCGCGACCTCTTCGAGCAGGCGAAGCAGGCGTCGCCGTGCATCGTGTTCATGGACGAAATCGACGCGGTGGGCCGCCATCGCGGCGCCGGCCTCGGCGGCGGCCATGACGAGCGCGAGCAGACCCTGAACCAGCTCCTCGTCGAAATGGACGGGTTCGAGCTGAAGGACAACATCATCCTGATCGCCGCGACGAACAGACCGGACATCCTCGACCCGGCGCTGCTGCGTCCCGGGCGCTTCGACCGCCAGATCGTCGTCGACCGGCCCGACCGCAACGGCCGCCGGAAGATCCTCGAGGTGCACTCCAAGGGGAAGCCGCTCGCCACGGAGATCGACCTCGACACGCTTGCGGCCGGCACGCCTGGATTCACTGGCGCCGATCTCGCGAATCTCGTCAACGAGGCGGCGCTGCTCGCGGCACGGCGCGGCAAGAAGGTGATCGAGCAGGAGGAGCTCGAGGAAGGGATCATGCGTGTGATCGCCGGCCCCGAGAAGAAGACCCGGCTCTTCTCCGAGCAGGAGCGGAAGATCACGGCGTACCACGAGCTCGGGCACGGAATCGTGGGTTACTACCTCGACCAGGAGTCCGAGGTCCACAAGATCTCGATCATCGGGCGCGGTCAGGCACTCGGCTACACGATCTCGCTGCCGCGTGAGGACCGGTACCTGACGACCAAGGCGAACCTGATGGCGAACCTCGCGATGACCCTGGGGGGTCGCGCCGCCGAGGAGATCGTGTTCAACGAGGTCACGACCGGTGCGGCCAACGATCTCGAGAAGGTCACGCACACCGCGAAGCAGATGATCATGCGCTTCGGCATGAGCGAGAAGCTCGGCCCGCGCGTCCTCGGCCGCAACCAGGACATGCCCTTCCTCGGCCGTGAGATGTCGAACGAGCCCGACTATTCCGAGGAGATCGCGCGCGAGATCGACGACGAGATCCGCCGCGTCATCGAGGAAGCGCACGACACTGCGACGAAGGTGCTCAAGGAGCACCTCGAGGAGCTCCACCGCATCTCGCTGATCCTGATCGAGCGCGAGACGATCGACAAGGAACAGTTCGAACGCCTGCTGGCGGGCGAGTCGGAAGAAGCGGTCTTCGGTGCCGCCGTTCCCGAGCAAGCCCCGGCAAGCGAGCCCGAGCCGGCCGACGAGAAGAAGCGGAAGCCGGAGCCGAAGCCACGGCCGTTCCCCCTCCCGGGCGCGACCATGCAGCCTCCGCCCCCCGAAGGCGCGAAGAGCTAGGATCAAATCGGCGCGCCTCGTATACCCTGGTAGGGTATACTGGCGTGAGCGCGACGAGCGAACGAACCGAGGTGCGGCTCGACCTCGACCGGCCTGGTATGTCAACCGTTTTCTGATCGCACGCGGCCGGGGCCACGCGCTGGCACAGCCGTACCACGGCCATTAGCGTTCGGCCGGTGACGACCGAGCGACCTGCGATCGAGGACCGCTTTCCGCGCCCGTCGGTCATGGGCGTCCTCAATGTCACGCCGGACTCGTTCTCCGACGGTGGGGCGTACCTCGAGCCGGCCTCGGCTGTCGCAGCGGGGCGGCTCATGATTGACGCAGGCGCCGCGATCGTCGACGTCGGTGGCGAGTCGACGCGGCCCGGGTCCGAGGGCGTTCCGCTGGACGAGGAGCTTCGCCGCGTCGTTCCCGTGGTGGAAGGGCTGCACGGAGCGCCGGTCTCCGTCGACACGGCCAAGGCGGATGTCGCCCGACGCGCGCTCGACCTCGGTGCCGAGCTCGTCAACGACGTCACTGCACTACGCGGCGACCCGCGCATGGCCGAGGTCGTCGCAGAGGCGGGCGCCTACGTCTGCCTCATGCACATGAAGGGCCTGCCGCGGACGATGCAGGTCGCGCCGAGCTACGACGACGTCGTTGCCGAGGTGACCGCGTTCCTCGAGGACAGGCTGGCGTTCGCCGTCTCGGCCGGAATCGCGGAAGATCGGATCTGCCTCGACCCGGGAATCGGCTTCGGCAAGACTGTCGCCCAGAATTTCGAGCTCGTGCGCCGGCTCGAAGTCCTCGTCTCGCTCGGCCGGCCGGTGCTCGTCGGCTTCTCGCGCAAGAGCTCACTCGGGCGCGCTCTCGGCGATCCCGCGGCGAAGATGGGGCCGCTTTCGGCCAGCGTCGCTGCGGCCGTCGCCGCGTACGACCGAGGGGCGACGCTCCTTCGCGTCCACGACGTCCGCGAGCACGTCGAGGCTCTGACGATCGCCGCGGCTGTCGCAGGATGATCGTCGTCGAGCTGAGAGGCCTTGAGGTGTTCGGCAACCACGGCGTCTACGAGGAGGAGCGTGCGCGCGGTCAGGCCTTCCTCTACGACCTGTGGCTGTCCGTCCCCGATGCAGCCGGGTCGGACCGCCTCGAGGACACCGTCGACTACGACGCGGTGGCGAAGACCGTCGCGGAGGTCTCGGCCGAGCGGCGGTACAGCCTGCTCGAGGCGCTCGCGACCGCCGTCGCCGACGAAGTGGCTCGCCGTTTCGAGGTGGAACGCGTGCGCGTCCGCGTGCGCAAGCGCGACGTGACCCCCGGCGGACTGCCAGTGGCCTGGACCGCAGCTACCGTCGAGCGGCGGTGAGCGCCAGGTTGTACTCGGCCTCCCTCACGCCGGCGGGCCGAACCTCGAGATAGACGTACTCCCCGCTCTTGCCGGCGTTTCGGTATGCGACGACGCCGTGCTTGCCGACCGCGAGCGGGGCCTTCGTCTCCGGCGTCGGCGACCGCGGGAGGATCCGAAGGGCAACCGAGCCTAGGGCCCGGACGCGCACAGTGAGGCTCGGCGGCGTCCAGATGCGATAGAGGTCGAGCGGGTCCTCGTTGCGGTCGACGTGCGCCCGCAAGGAGCTCGTCAGGTGGCCGGGGGTGCTCAGGGGCGCCATGCCGTCGCCGAAGAGCCGCTTCGGCTCGATCTCGCTCGGTTGCTCGTTCGGTTCCTGCGGATCGTCGAACGGCGTCCGGTACGACAGCGCCGCCGGAATGTCGAGCAGCCCGTAGCCGGAGGTGAGGTCGAAGCCCGGTCGCCCGATGTCCGTGGCCGACTTGCGCATCAGCTCGAAGAGTTGCGTGTTGTCCAGGTCGGGCCGCTGGGTCCAGACCCAGGCTGCGGCTCCGGCCACCATCGGGGCGGCGAAGCTCGTGCCGGGGGCGAAGTCGTAGCCCGTCGAGCCCGGGAAAGACAGCGGCTCGGCCACATAGATCCGCACGCCCGGCGCGACGAGGTCGAGCGTCGGTCCGAACGTCGAGAAGGCGGCCACGTTGCCGCTCTCGTTCGTCGCGCCCACCGAGAGGACGTGCGGGTACGCCGCCGGGTACTCGCGCGGGCTTCCCTCGCCTCCGCCGTTTCCGGCTGCCGCCACGACGAGGGACCCCGAACGAACCGCGAACATGACGGCGTCCCGGAGCAGCGGATCGTTCTCGTCTCCACCGAAGCTGAGGTTGATCACGCCCGGCCCCCGAATCGCAGCCTCGCGGATCCCCTGGATCGCCGAGCCCTCGAGAAGGGCCCCGAACGGGCTCGCGTCCCACACACGCAGCACCGCGTCGGGATACACGCCGACGACTCCGAGCCCGTTGTTGGGGGCGGCCACGACGGAGCTGACCTCGGTCCCGTGATCCTCGTCGCCCTCGGCGGTCGACTGGCGGTTGAGCAACTCCGTGTTCGGCCTGTTGGCGAACTCCGGATGAGTGACGTCGAGCCCGGAGTCCACGACGGTCACGGGCATGCCCGGGCCGGGCGGCGCGACGACGTCAGCCCCGATGACCGGTCGCCACCACTGAAGCGACACGAACGGGTCGGTCGCCCAGAGGCTCGAGGTCGACCTGAAGACGGCCTCGGGGCGGCTGATCTGGATCACTCCCGCCCGCCGCAGTCCCGGGACGGCGGCGTCGGGCACCCGCCAGATCCCGATCTCGGGAGCGAGGGCGGTTCCGCCTGCGGCCCGGGCGAGCTCCGCTCCCTTCCGGGCCTGCAACGGGTCGAGCCGGACGAGCTCGGCCTGGGCCGGTGCAGCGGCTGCGAGGAAGAGCGCGGCTGCGATCAGAAGCCGAGGCGCCAAGGCTGCAAGAGTATTCCAGGGATGGCGCGCGCTTTTGTCGGTCTCGGCTCGAATCTCGGCGATCGCGAGTCGACGCTCCGAGCAGCCGTCGGCCGGTTGCGCGGGCTGTCCGAGGTCGAGGTCCGAGGTGTCTCGACGCTCCGCAACACCGATCCCGTCGGGCCGGTTCCGCAACCTCGCTTCCTCAACGGCGTGGCCGAGCTCGAGACCGGGCTCTCACCCCGGATGCTCCTCGGCGCCCTTCTCGAGCTCGAGCGGGCGTTCGGACGGGACCGGACCGCCGTCCCGGCCCAGGGGCCGAGGACGCTCGACCTGGATCTCCTGCTCTACGACGATCGGGTCATCGAGGAGCCCGGCCTCGAGGTTCCGCATCCCCGGCTGCACGAGCGCGGGTTCGTGCTGGAGCCGCTCGCCGAGCTCGATCCCGACCTGGAGATCCCCGGCCGCGGCCGGGTGCAGGCCCTGTTGGCAGAGCTAGACTCCAACGGGTGAGCCACCTCGACGAGCTGGACGAGTTCGAGGCCGACCTCGAGCTTCGCCTCAAGCGTGAATACACCGCGGTGTTCGGTCTCTTCCGGTACTGCGTGCTTACGCAGGACGCGACCTATCTCTGCAACAAGCTCGACCTCGCACAGGTCTCCCAGCCGAACTACCCCTTCTTCCACCTGCGGATGGAGGACGTCTGGGTCTGGGACAAGAACCGGCCGACGCGGATCATTCCGCGCGCGGAGGTGTGGACCTCCAGCGATGTCACCGTGGAGGAGCTGCGGAGCGAGGGAGACGAACCGAGCCTCACGGCGGAGGCGCTTGCCGAGCGGATCGGCGGGAGCGTCTCCTCCGAAGACGACGTGTAGTTAGGCGAGACCTTCGGCCCAGCGATGGAAGCGTAGGAGCGGGACGAGGAGCCCGAGCCGGTGCATGACACGGAGTCGCAGCATCGATCTCGTCTTCGGCATACCGGTGTCCTCCCTTCAGCTCAGCGAATCAAACCTAACCGATCGGACGGGTGGCCGCAGTCCGTTCGGCCAGGGCCGCTGCGAGGGCCCGAGGGCGAGAAAGCGCGCTGCGCGGTGTCTGTGATGATTGCGCCGTGCTCCTGACAGTCGACGTCGGCAACACACAGACCGTGTTCGGCCTCTTCGACGGGCGTGAGCTGAGCGATCGGTGGCGTGTGGCGACCGAGCCGCACAAGAGCGGCGACGAGCTCGGCGCGCTGTACAGGAGCTTCCTCGACCTCGCGCGGGTGGACGGGATCTGCGTCTCGTCGACCGTTCCGCAACTCGTCCGCTCGTATCACGAGTTCGCGGAGCGGTACACGGACGCCGAGCTTCTCGAGGTCGGGCCGGGCGTGAAGACCGGCATCCCGGTCCGTTACGACGACCCGCGGGAGGTCGGGCCGGACAGGATCGCCAACGCCGTCGCAGCCGCCGACCGCTACGGGCCTCCATGCATTGTCGTCGACTTCGGGACGTCGACGAACTTCGACGTCGTCTCGGCGGAGGCGGAGTACGTCGGGGGGGTCCTCGCCCCGGGGATCGAGATCTCGATGGATGCGTTGTTCGAGCGCGCGGCCCGCCTGCGCAAGGTGGACTTCGTCGAGCCGCCCAGTGTGATCGGGCGGACGACGGTGGCGAGCCTCCAGTCCGGGCTCGTCTACGGGTTCGCCGGCCAGGTGGACGGGATCGTCGGCCGTATCCGCGGCGAGCTCGGCGTCGAGGCCAGGGCGATCGCGACCGGTGGCCTCGCCGACTTGATCGCCCCTCATTCCAGGACGATCGGTGGAATCGACCCGTTCTTGACCCTCGAGGGACTGCGACTAATCTGGGAGAGGAACCACTAGTCGCCGCGAGTCGGCGCGAGGCATCAGGATTGTGACAATGGAACTGCGGTTCGACCCGGCGTCGGTCGAGAGCCTCTTGGGCGCCGTTCGTGGGACGTTCCTCGTCCTCGCCGTCGTCGCGACTCTCGTGACGGCGATCCTGCTCGCGTGGACGCTTCGGGCCGGCGGATCCGCCGAGGCCGTGGACAGGCCCCGCAAGGATCGGCGGAAGCCGCCGAAGGCGACCCACAGGGATCCGCGTGAGGCCCTTGCGCTGGTCGGCGACGCGCTGGCGGCGACGCACAACCCGCGCGTCCTCCTGCCGGTCATCCTCGAGGTGATCACCGAGGCCACCGACGCCGCCGGTGGCCAGATCTTCGTCGGCGACGACGAGGTCGCCTGGATCGGCGGCGTCGGCGGCCCGGCGAGCAGCCCGCTCTCGCTCGAGCTGGGCTTCTCGTCGGAAGGGGAGACGAAACTGCTCCTGTACTCGGGCGCCGACGATTTCCCGGACGAGACGAGAAAGCTCGCCGAGTGGCTCGCGTCCCAGGCGGCGGTGGCGCTCGAGAACGCTCGTCTCCACGACGTCGTCCAGCGGCAGGCGATCACGGACGACCTCACGGGCCTCGTCAACCGACGACGGTTCATCGAAGCCCTGCAGGCCGAGATCGAGCGGGCACGGCGATTCGGCTCGCCCCTGACCGTTGTGCTGGCAGACATCGACGACTTCAAGCGTGTCAACGACGACTTCGGCCATCACACCGGCGACATCGCTCTTCGGTCTTTCGCCGACCTCGTGCGGTCGCACGTCCGCGACGTCGACGTCCCCGGGCGCATCGGCGGGGAGGAGTTCGCGATCCTGCTCCCCGAGACCGACACCGACGGCGCGGCGAGCGTCGCCGAGCGGATGCGCCAGTCGCTCAGTTCCGTAAGCATTCCCGTGTCGGGCGATCGCGCCGTCAAGCTCACCGCCAGCTTCGGGGTTGCGGAGCACAGGCAGGGACAGTCGGGTGACGATCTGCTGCGGGTGGCTGACAGCGCCCTGTACCGGGCCAAGGCGGAGGGGAAGAACCGAGTCGAGACGAGCTCGGGGCTGGCGGCGTAGTAACATCTGTCAAAGGCCTTCGGGACTATGCCGTCAGGTGTGCCACGGATACTCCCGCGGATGCGAATCTCGGCCGACGCACTCCGTGTCTCCACGCTGGTCGCGGCCGGCGTCGCCTCTGGCTATCTCTGGCGCGCGGCGTTCGAGACCGGGCCGCTGTCCTCGGGCAACCCGATCGCGCCGAGCCTGATCACGCCGGCCCAGGCAGCAGAGCTGCCGCCGGCCGTGATCCCGAGCCCTGCCGCCCGCCGCCGAGGCGCGGGTGCGTCGGGGACGAACGCGCTCTCGACCTCTCTCGTTGCCCTCGGGCCGGCGGCGACGGGCGGCCCTTCGGGCAAGCCCGCCCCGACCCCCCGGCCGGGCACGTCGAATCCAAAGCCAAGCCCGAAGCCTCCCAAGCCGGCTCCTTCGCCGACGCCGACGCCGTCGCCCAGCCCGACCCCGACCCCGACCCCGACCCCGACCCCGACCCCGACGCCGCCGTCGACCCCGGCCAGTCCGAGCCCTGCCCCGACCGCTACGCCGACACTGACGCCCTCGTCACCTCCGCCCACGAAACCGCCTCCGACTTCGAAGCCGCCCGTGTCTCCGCCGCCCACGCGCGAGCCGGCCTCCACGCGGCCGGGCAACGGACGCGGGGACACGAACCATTCACACAGCGGCCCGCCCGGCCGCTCATCCAAAGGTGACGACAACAAGCAACGCGGGAACGACCACCAGAGCGGCGGCGGCAACGACAACGCGAAAGAGCAAGAAGACGCGCGAAACAAGAGCCGGAACTGCGCGAAGGGCAGCTCGCCCGAGAAGCTGTCTCCGCAGCCGGCGCCCTTCGCTCCCGCCGCCCCACAGGCATCGCCTGGGGCCACGAATGACAACCAAGACGCCTCGGCGAGGAACGACGACCAGGGCCGGTCAGGGCGCAACGGTGATAGGAGCAACGGCAACGACAGAGGCTCCTCCGGCAAGGACGCCTCCAAGAAGTCTCCTTGACCCGGCGTCGTCGGGTGCTCTAGCCCCCGCCGTAGATCGAGATCGGCATCGAATCGAGGAGGATCTCGTCCTCCGGGTCCGGCAGCTCGGCCGCGAGCCGCTCGACGATCGCTGCCGCCCCCGGGGCTGCTGCGAACAGGCGCGTCACCACATCGTCCGTCGACGGGAGCTGGACGAGCTCCTGCTTGAACGGCCTCGGAAACCTCCCGTGGCCCAGGTACCAGCCGTAGAACTTCTTCAGGAAGCCGGAGGCCCGACGCTCCCCGAGCTCGCGAACGGTCTCGCGGACGAAGAGGACGAGCTCGGCCGCGACCTCCTCGCGCGAAGGCTCCGCGCCTTCGCCGTCGAGGATCTCGCGGAGCGCCCATGGGTTTCCCTGCGCGCCTCGGCCCACCATCACCGCCGACGCGCCGGTTGCTGCCAGCACTCTCTGAGCTCGGTCGCGCGACGTGATGTCGCCCGAGGCGATCACCGGTACGTCGACACGGCTGACGAGCTCCGCCGTGAGCGAGTGGTCGGCCTGCCGGGTGTACATCTGACGCGCCGACCGGGGATGAAGCGTGAGCGCTGCGGCACCCGCCTCGACGAGAAGCGGGCCCACGTCGAGGCAGGCCCGGGAGCCGTCTTCCAGCCCGCGACGCATCTTCACCGACACGGGCACGGGCACCGCGGCGGCGACGGCCCGGACGATCGAGCACGCGCGTGCCGGATCCTCGAGCAGTGTGGCGCCGGCCCCGGTCTTCGTCACCTTCCTCACCGGACAGCCGAAGTTGATGTCGACGATGTCCGCCCCCGCCGCGACGACCATCCGGGCGGCCTCCGCCATCACCTCCGGATCGGACCCGAAGATCTGGATCGCGAGCGGATGCTCGTCCGGTCCGACCCGCAGATAGCCGAGCGTGCGCTCATTCCGATGTTCCAGTCCGGCGCAGCTGACCATCTCCGAGCAGACGAGCCCGGCCCCGTACCGACGGCCCTGCCGCCGGAAAGCCTGCACGCTGACCCCGGCCATCGGCGCGAGTACGAGACGGGAGGGGATGGCGACTTCCCCGATCCACCAGGATTGCCGAAGATCTACCTGCACAGAGCGGGAAATAGTACCTCTACCGGCTGTTGACGGCCCCCTTCCGGGCAGCTACTATTCGCGCCCGCGACGGCGCCTCTGCGCCGCGCTTTTTCATTGAGAAGGGGTGCACGAGCTGTGAAGGAAGTCATCCTCACATCCGAAGGGTACGAGAGGCTCAAGCGGGAGATCGAGGAGCTCTCGACCGTCAAGAGGCGTGAGGTGGCCGAACGAATACGCGTTGCGCGTGAGTTCGGCGACATCGCCGAGAACGCCGAGTACGACGACGCCAAGAACGAGCAGATGCTGCTCGAGCACAGAATCGCGACGCTCGAGGAGCGCATGCGCGCCGCGCGCGTGATCACGAAGAAGGACATCGCGAAGGACGTCGTCTCGATCGGCTCGAAGGTGAAGCTGAGGGACGTCGCCGCGAGGCAGACGGTGGAGTACCACATCGTCGGCTCGGCGGAGGCGAACCCCGCCCAGAACAAGCTCTCGAACGAGTCGCCGGTCGGTAAGGCCATCATCGGCAAGAAGAAGGGCGAGACGGTCGAGGTCTCTGCACCGCGGGGCACGCTGAAGTTCAAGATCCTCGAGATCAAAGCCGCCTGAGCCGGATACGGCGGCGGCTCCCGATGCCGCTCGTCCTCTGTTACCACGCGGTCTCGAGAACATGGGATCACCGTTTGTCGATGACGCCCGAGCTCTTGCTCAGGCAGGTCCGAGCGCTTTCCCGCGTCCGCCGTGTGCGGGTAACGTTCGACGACGCGTACGCGAGCGCCGCGACGGTGTTCCCCGACCTACGCCTCATGGGAGCTCCCGTCACCGTCTACGTCTGTACCGCCTTCGCGCGCGCCGGCTCGCCGCTGCAGATCGCGGAGCTTGCCGGCGACGATCCGGAGGAGCTGTCGACGATGAGCTGGGACGAGTTGCGCGGCCATTGCGAGAACGGGATCGAGGTCGGCTCGCACGGCGTCTCGCACGCGCACCTCACCGAGCTCGCGGACGGCGAGCTGCGGCGTGAGCTCGTCGACTCGAAGGCGGAGATCGAGGCCGAGCTCGGTCGTCCCTGCACGGAGCTCGCGTATCCCTACGGCGAGCACGACCACCGGGTGAGGGCCGCCGCCGAAGCCGCCGGATACGAGCGGGCATTTGCCCTGTGGGAGGGCGTGCGCGGCCCGTACGCAGAACGGCGGCTCGACCTGTACCGCCGCCACACCCCCGTGCGGGCGCTGCTCATGATCACGCCCCTCCACCGCTTCGCCGCTTGACCGGGCCGGCACCTAGGCTCTACGCGTGACTCCGAAGCGGTTTCCCGACACTGTCCCGATCGAGGTGGTGCGCGCCCGTGCCGAGACCCTTGAGCCGGGCGCCGAGGCCGGCGAGACCGTGCGCGTCGCCGGCCGTGTGCTCGGGCGCCGCGGCATGGGGAAGCTCGTCTTCCTCGACCTCGTCGACCGCAGCGCGCGCATCCAGCTTCTGTGCGACACGTCGCGCACCGGCGAGGTCGACGTCGACCTCGGCGACGTCGTGGGAGTGACGGGCGCGCCGGCGAAGGCGAGGCGCGGCGAGCCTTCGATTGCCGTGGCGGAGCTCGTCCTGCTCGGCAAGATCCGGACGTCGCTGCCCGACACGTTCCACGGGCTCACCGACACGGAGCTGCGGTACCGCAAGCGCTACCTCGACCTCCTGATGAACGAGGAGACGCGACGAGATGCGCTCGCGCGCGCACGGATGATCAGGGAGATCCGAGCGTACCTCGACGGCGCCGGCTTCGTGGAGGTCGAGACGCCGATCTTGCAGCCGCGCTACGGCGGTGCTTTCGCCGAGCCGTTCGTCACGCACTCGAACTACCTCGATCAGGACGTCTACCTGCGGATCGCAGACGAGCTCTATCTCAAGCGGCTCATCGTCGGAGGGCTCGAGAAGGTGTACGAGATCTCGAAGGACTTTCGGAACGAGGGCGTGTCGTACAAGCACTCACCCGAGTTCACGCAGCTGGAGTGGTATGAGGCATATGCCGATTACGGCGACACGATGGAGCGAACGGAGACGCTGGTCGAGCGCGCAGCCGAGGCCGCTGCGGGATCCACGAAGGTCAGCTTCCGCGGACACGAGGTCGATCTCGCCCGCCCTTGGCGGAGGATCCGTTTCGTCGAGGCGCTCGAGGAAAGGGGGGTGTGGTCGCGTGATCCGGGTGTGCTGCGCGCCAAGCTCGACGCCGCCGGGGTCGACACGACCCAGGACCGAACCTGGGCCCAGCTCGCAGACCATGCGTACTCGCACTTCGTTGAGCCCGGCATCGTCGAGCCGACCTTCGTGGTCGACTGGCCGATCGAGATGTCCCCGTTCGCGCGGGCGACCGACGACGATCCTGCCATCGTCGAACGGTTCGAGGCAGTCGTCTGCGGCATGGAGTTCGCGAACGCGTTCAGCGAGCTCAACGACAGCGAAGAGCAGGCCGAGCGCTTTGCGCTGCAGGCAGCCGAGCGCGCAGCCGGCGATCCAACCGCCGAGGAAGGCGATCCCGACTACGTGGAGGCGCTCGCCTACGGGATGCCTCCCACCGGCGGCTGCGGCATCGGCATGGATCGGCTGGCGATGGTGTTGACGGGCCGCGACACGATCCGCGACGTGATCCTGTTCCCGGCGTTGCGCGCGCGCTAGTCGTGAGGGGGCTCGAGCGGCCGACCCGCGCCGCGGCGCAACTGCTCGACGTCTCCTTTGCCGTCGGCGTGCTCGCGGTCGTGGTGTTCGCGGTATGGGTGGCTTCGGATGCCGGCTACCCGCCGACCACCTGGTACCCGGGCGCCTTTTTCTTTTGCCTACTGCTGCTGCTCGCGTTCGTCGCGTACCGCCGGCTGTCTCTGTCCTTTCCTGCGCTCATCGCGACGGGCTTCCTCGCTGCCTTCGCCGCCTGGTGCGGCCTGTCGATCGCTTGGAGCGGGGATAAGGGAATCGCGTGGGACGGGGCGAACCGGACGCTCCTCTACCTCGTCGTCTACGCGCTCTTCGCGTCGATGCCCTGGCACAAAGGGGTCGCCCTCGTCCTCCTCGTCGCGCTCTCGCTGGCGGCGCTCGGCATCGGCCTAGTCGATCTTGCGCGGGCCGCGGGTGGAGACACGGCGTCGTACTTCATCCACGGCCGCCTGTCGGCGCCTGCCGGCTATCCGAACGCCGCCTGTGCCGTCTTCCTCTTCTCCTTCTGGCCGCTCGCGTATCTCTCGTCCCGACGGGAGGTGCCGGCGGTCGTTCGCGGCGTGTTGCTTGCAGCAGCGACCGCGCTGGTGGAGCTCGCGCTCCTGACCCAGAGCCGGGCATCGTTGTTCGTCGTCCCGGTGGCGGTGGTCGTGTACGTGGCGTTCGTTCCGGGACGCATCCGGGCCGCGGTCGCACTTGCTCCGGTTGCGATCGCGGTCCTGGTCACCCGCGGAGAGCTCCTCGAGCTCTACAAGCCGATCAAGGCGGGCCGAGCTCCTGGGGGCCCGATCGAATCGGCGCTGGGGACGATCGGCCTCGGCGCGGCGGCGGTGTTCCTCGGGTGGACGATCCTGGCGCTCCTCGACCGACGGCTCGCGCTTTCCGAGCGCGCCTTCCGGTCGGTGCGCCTCGCGGCGGTGGCCCTCGTCGTGATCGCCGTCCTCGGCGGTGTCGCAGCCGTAAGTCTTTCCGGGCGGAGCCCTGTAGATCGAATCAGCCGCGCCTGGCACGACTTCAAATCCGGCCAGCCGGCGGAGACCGGGAAGTCCTACTTCGGGCTCGGGCTGGGAAGCAACCGCTACGACTTCTGGCGCGTCGCGGTGCACGAGTTCCGCGCTCATCCGCTCGACGGTGTCGGCGTCGACAACTTCGCCGAGGACTATGTGCGCCAGCGGCGGAGCGTGGAAGAGCCTCTGTACCCACACAGCATCGCCCTCCGCGTGCTCTCCCAGACGGGAGTCGTGGGCGCCGTGCTCTTCGCCGGCTTCGCGCTCGCGGCGGCGATCGCCGCGGGCGCTCCCGTACGGCGCCGGGCGAATCTCTCGAGTGGCATGGTCCGGGCGGGGCTCGCCGCGGTCGCGTATCTGGCGCTCCATGGCTCAGTCGACTGGTTCTGGGAGTTCCCCGGGCTCACCGCCCCCGGGTTCGCGTGGCTCGGGCTCGCAGCCGGTCAGGGACGGCCCGCTGTCCCGATCCGGCGCCTGCGGCTCGTCCCGACGGGATTATCGGTCGTCGTCGCGGCCGCCGCAGCGGCATCCCTGCTCTTTCCGTGGCTCTCGGACCTTGCTGCGAGGCGCGCCTCGCACACCTGGGCGAGACGGCCAACCGGTGCGTTCTCGGATCTCGACCGGGCGCGCGCGCTCGACCCGTTGAGCGCGGGGCCCGACCTCGTTGCGGGGGCGATCGCGAGCCGCCTGAACGACCTCCCGCGGATGAGGTTGTCCTTCCTCCGCGCGCTCGACCGCGATCCGCGCAACTGGTACGCCCAGCTTGAGCTCGGGCTTGTCGAGGCCGGGCTCGGACACCGCGCGGAGGCGCTCGCCGCACTCGACCAGGCGGCGATCCTGAATCCGAGGGAGGAGGTGGTGAAAAGCGTCCGGAACGCCGTCGCAGCGGGGCGGAGCGTCGATCGCGCAGAGGTCGACCAGAGGTTCGTCGAGCGCCTCAGGGGACGCGTCGGTCCGTGACCGTATGACTCAAATGGGGGATTTTTCGTCAGTTTTGGACCCAGTTGAGCCATAAACCATACGAAAGGCTTTGACGAGGGCCGACGGCGCGACTACTCTCCAGTCGGCTAGGTATTCAATCTGCGGGGAGGACTCATGAAACTGCGGTGTTTGATGGTGCTCGTGTGCGCCGTTCTCATCCTGGCACCTTCGGCTTTGGCCGCCGGTGGGGCTGCCGGTAACGGCTACGGCGGGTCGGCCGGAAACGTCCAGAACCAGGTCGGTGCCGGAAACGCGGCCGGCCAGAGCGGGAGCCTGCCGTTCACGGGGCTCGATCTCGCTCTGCTCGTTGCTGGCGGAGCGACACTTCTGCTCGTCGGAGCAGGCATGCGTCGCGCGGCGAAGCGCGGCACGTAGCCGGTCACTGCGGCCAGACAACCTGCGGCGAACCGGATCCTGACCGGCGACGATGTCGACCTTCGAACCTGCCACTGAGGCGCCACGCCTGGCGCTGTCCGCGCGGCACAGAGCGCCTGGGCGAGGGCGACACTGGCTCGCGCTGGCGCCCATCGCGGACGCGCTCGTCCTCGGGCTCGCGGTCGGGGTCGAGCGCGTAGGGTGGAGCGCAGTCGGCGCGGATGGCCTGTCAGCGGCGTGGCTGGTCGGCTTTCCGGGAATCGCGATCGCCCTCCTTGCGGCGGGAGGGCTGTATCGCGACCGCCTCCGGTTGCAGCTGCTCGACGACCTCCGGACGATTGCCGGCGCGACGGCGATCGCTTCGATGGCGACGATCGCGCTGCCTGTCATGGCGGGCGCGAACGGCGGAAGCCTCTCCGCGCAGGGGGTTCGCCTCTGGCTCTTCTCGATGGTCTACCTCACAGCGAGCCGGGGTGGCATCGTCTCGGCGGTCGTGGCGGCGCGCCGGGACGCCACGCCGGTCCCGACCCTGATCGTCGGGGCGGGAAGCGTCGGGCGACTGCTTGCGAAGCGACTGCTCGAGCAACGCGAGATCGGCCTCGCGCCGGTCGGCTTCCTCGACAAGGAGCCGCTCCAGGCAACAGGGGACGGGCCGGTGCTGCCGGTCCTCGGCGCGAGCTGGGACCTCGAGCACGTGATCGAGACCTACGGCGTCGAGCACGTGATCTTCACGTTCTCGACTGCGCCACACGAGGTGATGCTGAGGATGATCGACGAATGCACTCGGCGCGGCGTGCGGGTCACCCTGATCCCACGCCTGTTCGAGCGCATGCCCCGGGACCTGACGATCGACTATCTCGGAGGGATTCCGCTCATCTCCATCCATCCCAGCGTCCCCGGAGCCTGGCGTTTCAGGGTCAAGTACGCGCTCGACCGAATCGTGGCGGCGGCGATCCTGGTCGTGCTCTCACCGGTTCTGCTCGCAATCGCGGCAGGCGTTCTGGTCTCGCTCGGGCGGCCGGTCCTGTTCCGCCAGCGGCGCGTCGGGCTGGACGGGCGAGAGTTCGACATGCTGAAGTTCCGTTCTATGACCGGCACGCCGGCCGAGAACGGCGAGTCCGATGCCGCGTGGGCGGACGCCCAGCTCGGCGGCGCCAGGCTCTCGGCCGAGACGAGCCGTGATCGTGGTCGTGATACACGCCTCGGCTCGCTTCTGCGAAGCTCCTCTCTCGACGAGCTTCCCCAGTTGATCAACGTGGCGCGTGGTGAGATGTCGCTCGTCGGCCCCCGGCCCGAGCGCGTGTCCTACGTCGACCGCTTCGAGGACTCGGTCTATCGTTACACGGAGCGTCACCGCGTGAAGGCCGGCATCACCGGCTGGGCACAGATCAACGGCCTCCGTGGGAACACCTCGCTCGCCGACCGGGTGGAGTGGGACAACTGGTACATCGAGAACTGGTCACCATGGCTCGACGTGAAGATCGCCCTGAAGACGTTCAGAGCCCTCGTTCACACGGGCTGACCGCGGCACGCCCAGCCGAGACTCCCCTTCGCGTCGCCGTCGCGCACGAATGGCTCGTCGGGTACGCGGGCTCGGAACGTGTGGTGGAGCAGATCCTCGAGGAGTTCCCTGGGTCACCGCTGCTGACGACCGTCGTCGAGCAGGACGCGATACCCGAGCTTCTGCGGCCTGCCCGCCCGTCACTGCTCCAGCACGTTCCGGGAGCGGTGAGCCACCATGAGTGGTTCATTCCCGCGATGCCGCTCGCCTGGGCTGCCCGCAGGCCGATCAAGGGTGTCGACGTCGTCGTCTCGAGCAGTCACGCGTGCGCGAAAGCGGTTCGGATCGAGCCCGGGATCCCTCATCTCTGTTATTGCCACACGCCCATGCGATACGCCTGGCACTTCGACATGGAGGCCGGTCGTTTTCCAGCGCCGCTGCGTCCCGCCGCCTGGGTTGCAGCCCGGACACTGCGGCACTGGGACCGCCGCACGGCCGGGAACGTCACGCGTTTCGTGGCGAACTCGAGCGCCGTGGCCGAGCGGATCCGGCAGAGCTACGGCCGCCCCGCGGATATCGTGCATCCGCCGGTTCGCACTGATTTTTTCACCCCTGCAGTGCGGCGCCCGGACCCGCAGCACTTCCTCTCGGTTGGGCGGCTCGTGAGCTACAAGCGTCCGGATCTCGTGGTCGAGGCGTTCCGCGGGCTCCCGTTCGAGCTCGTCGTGGTCGGGGAAGGTCACCTGCTGTCGCGATTGCGCGCCGGCGCGCCGAAGAACGTTCGCTTCGCGGGCGCAGTCGACGACGTCGAGCTTCGTGAGCTCTATCGCTCGGCGCAGGGCCTCGTGTTCGCGGGCGAGGAAGACTTCGGAATCGCCATGGCCGAAGCCTTGGCCTGCGGCACGCCGGTAGTGGCCTTCGCCCGCGGCGGTGCGGTCGACATCGTGGAGGACGGTGTGACCGGAGTCCTGGTCGCCGACCAGACGGCCGAGGCGATGCGCGCGGGCGTCGAGCGCGCGGCGGCGACGGCGTTCGATCACGAGCTGATTCACAGCCGAA
>DATDDZ010000210.1:0-4564 GCA_036523555.1 Gaiellaceae bacterium | reverse complement strand
TGAGCGACAACCGTTCTTTCGCGAGCGGTTCCGCCAGGGCTTCGATCTCGTCGCTGCGGCGTGGGCGGATCCGGCGCTCGTCGATGGCCGGCTCGTCCGCCTCGGCGTGCTGGCGGCGCCGTTCTTCTACGCGCGTGCCATCCTCAACGACCAGGTCCGGCTTGCGCGAGGACGACGCCAGCTCGGGATTCGGGCCTGGCAGCTCCCTGCGGCCGCGGTGCTCCTGCCCGTCTTCCGTCTCGCCGATCTCGCCGGCGTTCTCCGCGCGCTTGGACCGGGCGGCCGGGAAAGCGGTGTCGGCATGGAGGCGAGCTCGGCGACCTCGGCGTGAGAGAGGACAGCGGGGTGCTGATCTCCGTGGTCGTTCCAGCGTACGAGTCGTGGGAGACCCTGCCCTTGACGCTCGAGGCGCTCCGCCCGCAGGTCGACCGCCCCGATCGCGAGCTCGTCCTCGTCGAAAGCTCGGGCACCTCCTCGGAGGAGGAAGTGCAGGCACGCTGGCCGTGGCTGACGGCGGTCGTGCTCCCGTCGCGGATCCTGCCCGGCCGAGCGCGCAACCTCGGGTCGGAGCGTGCGCGCGGCGAGCTCGTTGCCTTTACCGATGCCGACGCGGTGCCGGAGGCGGGCTGGCTGGACTCGCTCGAGGATGCCCTCGGCCCCGACACCGACGCGGTTGCCGGCGCCGTCGTCAACGGCACGCCGGAGAGCGCGATCGGCACGAGCGACTACCTGCTCGAGTTCGCGGCGTGGCTCCCGGGGCGGGCAGGGGCACCGCTGCACGGCGCCACCTGCAATCTCCTCGTCCGGCAGCGATCCCTCGTCGCCGCGGGCGGGTTTCCGACAGACTTCTGGCCGGGAGAGGACACCGTCTTCACGTTCCGGCTGGGGCGATCCGGTCGGCTCGCCTTTTCCCCGGAGGCGCGCGTCCGCCATCTCAACCGCACGCGCTTCCGCGACCTGCTTCGCCATCAATATGCGCTCGGGCTCTCGTTCTCCCGGGTGTGCCGCGAGGTCGATTTCCCGCACCGGCAGTTCGCACGGCTGCCCCTGACGTTTGTCGCCGGGCCGCTTCGTCTCCCGGTGTTGCTGGTCAGGCTCGTTCGCTGGCGGCAGCTGCGCAGCGCACGCCCTTCGCTGCTTCCGTTCGCGTTCGCCGCGGCCTGCGCGTGGTCTGCGGGGCTCACGGTCGGTGCGATCCGCCACCTCTCCCGGGGGGAGGCGCGACGCCGGTGAGGGCCGCGTCCGCCGTGACGCTTGCGGGAGCCTTCCTCCTCCTTGCTCCCGGGCCGGCGATCGCCCGCGCGCCGTGGACGCTGGCTGCTGCCCGCGCGGCGCTCGCCGGCAGGAGCTTCTTCGTCACCGACGCGAGCCAGCCGGATCAGCCCGACTACCAGCTCTCCTTCACCCCGCGCCAAGCCGCGGCCCTCCGGCTCGTCGCCGGGCACTTCTCGTTCGCGGGGATCGGGCACGACGGGCTCACCGACGCGGATGTCTTCGTCCGCTTCGACCTGAGGCGGCCGGGGCGAATCGTGCGCTTTCGCGGTCCCGCAGCGGATCTCTCCCAGCCGTCGTTCCCGATCCGCGCGGCGTTCTACTACGCCTGGTATCCGGAAGCGTGGTCGCGCTGGTCGATCTTCCCTTACACGCGGTTCGAGCCCTCTCTCGGGCTCTACGACACCGACGAAGCGCGAGTCGTGCGGGCGCATCTCGACGCGCTGCGCTTCGGGCATCTCGCCGCGGCTATCTACTCGTGGTGGGGACCGGCCGGTTACCCGCCGACCGACGTACGCTTCTGGCGTTATCTCGCCGCGGCACGCACGACCCCGTTTCGCTGGGCGCTCTACTACGAGCGGGAGGGCTACGACGATCCGAGCGTCACGACGATCCGGTCGGATCTCGAGTACATCCGCGACCTCTACTCCTGGAAGCCTGCGTACCTCAAGGTCGACGGCCGGTTCGTCGTGTTCGTCTACGGCGGCGCGGGCGACACGTGCAACTCACTCGCAGAGCGGTGGCACGAAGCGAACACCGTCGGCGCGTATGTCGTGCTCAAGGCTTTCGACGGCTATCGCTCGTGCGCCGCGCAGCCTGAAGGCTGGCACGAGTATTCGGCCGATCGCCCTGAGTACGACCTCGGCTCCGATGCGTTCATGATCTCGCCCGGTTTCGACGAGGCAGGCGCGCCGGCGCCGCGACTGGCGCGCGATCCGGCGCGGTGGCGCGACGACGTCGCGGCGATGGCCGCCTCGGGCGCCCGCTGGCAGCTCGTCCTGAGCTTCAACGAGTGGGCGGAGGGAACGTCGGTCGAGAGCGCCGTCGAGTGGACGACCCCGTCCGGCTTCGGGACATACCTCGACGTGTTGCATGAGGTGCTTCCCTGATGCGCATCATCGCCGGCGAGCGGAAGGGCCACACGATTCTCGCGCCGAAGGGCCTCGACACGAGGCCGACCTCCGATCGGGTCCGCGAGAACGTGTTCAACATCGTCGCCCCCTGGGTCGAGGATGCGCGTGTCCTCGACCTCTACGCAGGCTCAGGCGCGATGGGCCTCGAGGCGCTGTCGCGCGGCGCCGCAACCGTCGTCTTCATCGAGACGGATCCCGAGGCCGTCCGGACGATCGAGGGCAACCTCGACAGGCTCCGCCTCTCCGGCGCGACGATTCTGCGTCGCGACGCCGTCACGGGGCTCGCACAGGAGGTCACCGCGGGCAGGAAGTACGATCTCGTGCTGGCCGACCCGCCCTACTCGATGACGAACTACGACCCGCTTGCCCGCTACCTGCCCGGCGTCCTGTCAACGGACGGCCTGCTCGTGCTCGAGTCCGACGCACGGACTGAGCCGGAGCTGACCGGGCTGACCGTCCGCACCTCCCGCAGGTACGGCTCCACCCGCGTCACGGTCTTCGAGCACCGATGATCACGGCGATCGCACCGGGCTCGTACGATCCGGTGACCAACGGTCACATCGACGTGATCGGCCGGGCCGCAGGGATCTTCGACCGCGTCGTCGTCGGGGTGGTAGGGAATCCGACGCACAAGACACCGATGTTCTCGCTCGATGAGCGCGTCGACTTCCTCCGACAGGCGCTCGCGAGCCTCGAGAACGTCGAGGTCGAAGTGTTCTCCGAGTTGGTTGTCGACTTCGCGCACAGGTGGAACGCGAAGGCGATCGTGAAGGGCCTGCGGGTCATCTCCGACTTCGAGTGGGAGTTCCAGATGAACCAGCTCAACCGCACGCTCGCGCCGGACATCGAGACGGTCTACGTGATGGCCAGCGCGACTGTCAGCTTCGTCTCCTCAAGCGGCGTGAAGGAGATCGCCGCCTTCGGCGGAAGGGTTGACGAGCTGGTGCCCGAGGCCGTAGCACGTAGATTTGCAGAGCTTTTCCCGGACGGCCGTCCGGGAACCCCGGAAAATCCGCAAGAATAGGGAGCCAATGGACGTTCTCGTACTTATCGACAAACTCGACGACCTCGTGCACAACGCGAAGGCCGTGCCGCTGACCGACCAGGTGCGAATCGACCGCGAGGAGATCTACGACATCCTCGACCAGATGCGGGCGACGATCCCCGAGGAGATCAAGCAGGCGCGCTGGATCGTGAAGGAGCGCCAGGAGATGCTGGCGGAGGCAAAGCGCGAGACCGACCGGCTCCTCGGAGAGGCGCGCGAGCAGGCCGTGCGCGAGGCGTCCCAGACGGAGATCGTCAAGATCGCGGAGCGCCAGGCTCAGGACATCGTCGACGATGCGAGGCGCCAGGCGCGCGAGACCAGGCTCGAGATGGAGGACTGGGCAGACTCGATCCTGTCCACGCTCGAGGTCAACCTGGAGAAGTTCCTCACCGCGGTCAAGCGCGGGCGCGAGCGGCTGCACGAGCGCTCGCAGGAGTCCGTGGTCGCCGGCGTCGGCGCCGGCGGCGCTCCCGACGACTACACGCTCGAGAGCTAGGCCGCTACTGGCGCCAGCTGCAGCTCGGCGCACACCGCTGCTGCGGTGTCGACGAACGCGCGCGCTGCCGGCAGGCGGTAACGATCTCGGTGCCATGCGAGCGCGATCAGGCGGGGCGGCACCTTCGGCAGCTCGATCAGGTAGGTCGTCTCGTCTGCGTCGTCCATGGTCAGGCGGGGGACGAGCGCGCTGCCGACCCCGGACGCGACCAGAGCCTGCACCGTTTGATTGTGGTCCGAGCGGAAGACGAACTGGAGCGGCCGACGGAAGGCGGCCTCGACCTGGGCGAGCGTCCGGCAGTGCTTGTGGGCGATCAGGTCGAGCTCGGCGATCTCGCGACCCGTGGGCGCGTTGTCTCTTTGCGCGAGCTCCGACCCTGTGGCGACGACGAGCACGTACGGGTCGCGCAGTAGCTCGACCGACTCGAACGGCCCGTCGACGAGAGGGAGGTCGGCGAACGTCAGGTCGAGGTCACCGCGCTCGATCAATGCGAGCAGCTCCTCGTCGTCGGAGGACTCCGTGAGCGTGACCTTGACCTGCGGCCAGGAGCGGCCGAACCGGCGCATCACCTCGGGCAGGATCCGTTGCCCGACGCTCTGGAAGACGCCGACCCTGAGC
>DATDDZ010000209.1:0-3233 GCA_036523555.1 Gaiellaceae bacterium | reverse complement strand
AGCGTCACTCTGCCGTCCGCGGACGTCTCGCCGGCGTGACAACCGAGCTCGGACTCGTCCGCGTTGACCACGAGGTAATGCGGGTTCGGGTTCTGGTCCGGCCTCGGGACGAACGACCACTTCCGGCCCGTCGGGAAGAAGGCGCCGCCTCTGCCGCGGAGCTCCGACGCGATCACGTCGTCGATGACGGCGCTCGGCGCCATGCCACGCGCCTTCGCGAGCGCCGCGTAGCCGCCGACCGCCTCGTACTCGGCGAGTTTCGTGAGGTCGCGCTCGTCCGCGCCCGCCAGGACGAGCACGCGAGAGTCAGTCGCCACGGGCGAGCTCCTGCACGATCGCGGGGACGGCGTCCGGCTTGACGTGCGTGCGGTACCGGTGGTCGACGGCGACGATCGTCGCCCAGCCGCAGCCGCCGAGGCACTCGATCGGCCGGAGCGTCACCTCGCCGTCACTGGTCGTCCCGCCCGCCTCCACGGCGAGCTCGCGCTCGAACGCCTCGAGCACCTGCTGCGCGCCGGCGAGCGCGCACGAGACGTTCGTGCACACCTCCACCAGGTGCCTGCCTGTCGGCTCGAGGTGGAACATGTCGTAGAAGGACGCGACCGACCGGCAGAACGCGGGCGTCGTCCCGAGTGCGTCGGCACACTCGCGCAGCGCATCGGGGGAGAGGTGGCCGTGCTTCTCCTGGGCCAGCCGCAGCGCAGGCAGCGTCGCCGACTTCCAGTCGGGATACCGGGTCTTCAGCTCCTGCACCTCGTCGTAGAACGTGCTCACCGGTCGACCTCCCCCATCAGGGTGTCGAGGGAGCCCAGGATCGCGATCAGGTCGGCGACGAGCGCGTCGCTCATGCAGGTCGCCGTCGCCTCGAGCGCGACGAACGACGGAGCCCGGAACTTCACACGCCAGGGCTTCGGGCCGCCGTCGGACACGACGTAGCAGCCGAGCTCGCCCCGCGGCGACTCGATCGTCACGTACACCTCGCCCTCCGGGACGCGGAAGCCCTCGGTGACGATCTTGAAGTGGTGGATGAGGGACTCCATCGAGGTGTGGAGCTCCTCGCGCGGCGGCAGGACGACCTTGCGGTCGTCCGCGATCCACGGCCCGTCCGGCATGCGGCGCAGCGCCTGGTCGACGATCCGGACCGACTCGCGCATCTCCTCCATCCGGACCCGGTAGCGCGCCCAGACGTCGCCTTCCTCGAAGACGGGGACGCGGAAGTCGACCTGGTCGTAGGCGAGATAGGGCTGCGCGCGGCGGAGGTCCCAGTCGACGCCCGAACCGCGCAGCACCGGGCCCGACTGGCCGAGGGCGATCGCGTCGTCGGCGGAGAGGAGCCCGAGGTTCTTCGTCCGCTCGAGCCAGATCGGGCTGCGGTCGACGAGGCCCTCGTAGTCGTCGATCGCCTTCGGCATCAACTCGACGAACCTGGCGCATTCGTCGAAGAAGCCCGGCGGGACGTCCTCGGCCAGCCCGCCGACCTGGAAGTAGCGCGTATGCATCCGGGCGCCGGCCACGAGCTCGAACAGGTCGAGGATGCGGTCGCGCTCGCGGAAGCAGTACCAGAACATCGAGATCGCCCCGAGCTCGAGCCCGGCGGTCGCGAGCCAGACGAGGTGAGAGTGGATCCGGTTGAGCTCGGCGAGCAGCATCCTCATCCAGGTCGCGCGAGGCGGAACTTCGATCTCGAGCAGCTTCTCGACCGCGAGGACGAAGACGAGCTCGTTGTTCTGGAAGGAGAGGTAGTCGATGCGCGGGGCGTAGGTGATCGCCTTCCACCAGCTCTTCTGCTCCATGCTCTTCTCGAAGCCGGTGTGCAGATACCCGATGACCGCGGCCAGCCCCACGACCTCCTCGCCGTTCAGGTCGACGATGAGTCGCAGGACGCCGTGCGTCGAGGGATGGTTCGGCCCGAAGTTGATTCGGAGAACGTCCTCCGAGGTGCGCAGCTGGTCCGGGAGCTCGAGCACCGAGGGGATCCGCGACGGTATGCGCGTTCCCTCGTAGATTCGCGGCCGTCCGGGAGCGATGGCCACGGGCGCTCTACTCCTCCCCCGAGAATCGAACCGGCTCGCCGCCGATCGGGTAGTCCTTCCGCAGCGGATGCCCCTCCCAGTCGTCGTCGAGGAGGATGCGGCTGAGGTTCGGGTGCCCGTCGAAGTGGATCCCCATCAGGTCCCACGCCTCGCGCTCGTGCCAGTCGGCCGTCGGCCACACGGCCACGACGCTCGGGACGGCCTCGGCGTCGTCGACCCAGACCTGGAGGCGGACGCGCTCCGCGCCTCGCCGGACGGCGAGCAGGTGGTAGCTGACGGAGAAGCGGTGCGGTTTCGGCCTTGGCAGGCGCTGCAGCCCTTGGGTGGACGGCGCGTTCAGGTCCCGGCCCCCGGCCGTGCCGAGGTAGCCCGAGACGCCGTCGGCTCCCCAGCCGAGGTAGTCGGTCGCGGTCACGTCGGAGAGGAAGTCGAAGCCGAGGTCGTCGCGAAGATGCAGTGCCGCCTCGACGAGCCGAGGCGTGTCGACCACGACCGTGGTCTCGCCGTGCTCCTCGCGAACTTCGACCAGACCGGGAACGCCCCGCAGGCTCAGGAGGCCACTCCCCGGATCTCGTAGGCGGGCGGAACGCCGGCCATCACCTTCTCGTGGAGGCGGATGATGCCCTCCATCAGCGCCTCGGGGCGCGGCGGGCAGCCGGGCACATGGATGTCGACGGCGACGATCTTGTCCACGCCCTGAAGGGTCGTGTAGTTGTTGAACATCCCGCCCGAGCTCGCGCAGGCGCCCATCGCGATCACCCATTTCGGCTCGAGCATCTGGTCGTAGATCTGCCGCAGAGGCGCGGCCATCTTGTGGGCGACGCGGCCGGAGACGATCAGCAGGTCGGCCTGGCGCGGCGAGGAGCGGAATACCTCGGCGCCGAAGCGCGCGATGTCGTAGCGGGACGAGACGATGGACATCATCTCGATCGCGCAGCAGGCGAGGCCGAAGGTGTCGGGCCAGATCGAGCTGCCCTGCGCCCAAGCGATCGCCTTCTCGACGGTGGTCAGGCCCAGGCGCGACTCGAGGTCGTCGCCGAGCTCCTGCTCGAAGACGCCGGGCCCCTTGCCCTGCCACATGACGCGCTCCGAATGGAGCCCGTACTGCGCGAGCCGCTTCTTCTCTACCGCCACTCGAGCGCCCCCTTGCGCCAGATGTACACGTAGGCGACCGCGAGGATGACGATGAAGAACAGGAAC
>DATDDZ010000208.1:0-1537 GCA_036523555.1 Gaiellaceae bacterium | reverse complement strand
GCGCTGCCGGGCGTCGACCCGGTGACGACGACGCTCGAGGCCATACCGCTGATGGTCCTGTACGAGGGATCGATCTGGCTTGCGGTGCTGATGGATCGGCGAGCGGCGGTTCGCGCCGAGCCGGCGGGCGCGACCGACTCGTGAACGTCGTCTCCGCCGACTGGGTGCTCCCGGTCGAGGGAGCCCCGATCCGCAACGGGGCCGTGGCCTTCGAGGACGGACGCATCGTCGCGGTCGGAACCGCTTCGGAGCTCGGCGCGGGGACGTCCTACGCAGACGCGGCGATTCTTCCGGGGCTCGTCAACGCGCACTCCCACCTCGAGTACGCGGTCTACGTCGGCTTCGGCGACGGGCTGGGCGACTTCTCGGAGTGGATTACGCTCCATATCGAGCGCAAGGCACGGATCGGCTGGGACGAGTTCGTCGACATCGCGAGGCTCGGCGTCTCCCAGTGCCTCGCCTCGGGCGTGACGACGGTCGGCGACTGCAGCTACAGCGGCGCCGCCGCCGTCGCGTGCGCGGAGCTCGGCCTGCGCGCAACGGTGTATCTCGAGGTCTTCGGCTCGGAGCCCGCACCGGCGCTCGAGCGTTTCTCGGAGATGCGCGAACGCGTCGCCGAGTCCTTCTCCGCTCGTGTCCGCCTCGGCATCTCGCCGCACGCGCCCTACTCGGTCTCGGCAAAGGTGTACCGGGCGTGCGCCGCGCTGGAGCTGCCGATGGCGACCCACATCTCCGAGAGCAATTCGGAGGTCGCCTACCTCGTCAGCGGAGAGGGCGCATGGGGCGGCTACAAGGATCTGCTCGTCGAACCTCCCGGGACGACCGGCACCCGCCTGCTCGCGGCCGACGGCCTGCTCGGGCCGAGCCTCGTCGCGGCCCACTGCGTCGTCCTCGACGCGGAGGAGATCGGCCTCCTCGCCTCGACCGGCACGGGCGTCGCCCACTGCCCCCGCTCGAACGCAGCCCTCGGCTGCGGCGTCGCCCCGCTTGCCGAGCTGCGCGCCGTGGGCGCGCGCGTGGGCGTGGGGACGGACAGCCCGGCCTCGGCGCCCTCGTTCGACTTCTTCGAGGAGCTCCGGAGCGTCGTCCTCACGGCCCGCGCCCGGTCGGCGCGGCCCAACGTCCTGACCGCGGCGGAGGCGCTCGAGCTCGGAACGATCGGATCCGCCCGGGCCCTCGGGCTCGACGCAGAGATCGGCTCGCTCCTCCCCGGGAAGCGGGCCGACCTCACTGTGGTCTCCATGACCGGCTCCGCATATCTACCCTGGGAGGATCCCGCCGGCGCGGTGGTGTTCGGCGGGTCGCCGGACCGCGTCGTCGCGACGTACGTGGACGGCCGAAGGCGCTACGAGAGAGGAGGAATGGATTGGCACGAGCTGACCGCCGCCGCGCACAGCGCGAGGCGCGCAATGCTCGCCGCCCCTCCGGCCGCAAGGCCGGTGGCGGCAGCCCCTCGCGCGTAGCCGAGAACACGATGTTCTTCCCCCGCCTGCGCAATCAGGCGAAGTGGGCCTTCGTGCTGCTCATCTTCGTCTTC
>DATDDZ010000207.1:0-3285 GCA_036523555.1 Gaiellaceae bacterium | reverse complement strand
GCTTCGTCCTGCCGCTCCGGCGGTAGGCATCCCCCACCTCCTGCAGGAAGCGGATCGGCGAGTGCGACACGTTGCTCACGGCCTCGAAGTCGTCGTTCCCGCGCGGCGAGAGACCAAAGGCGATCACGTCGATGGTGGGATCGACCGCTTTGAGCGCGTCGTAGCAGGCGGCCATTGCCTGCTCCTGCACGTAGCCGGAGATGCCGTTGCCTGCGTCGTCGAACTGCGGCTGGTGGAAGCGGGGCTGGTTGCCCTCGTTGAGGCAGATGATCTTCTTCACCGACGGGTAGCGCCGTGCCACACGCGCCGCGTAGTCCGCGAACAGCTGGATGCCGTTCGGCGTGTCGACAAGTGCGCGAGCCTTGAGCGGGTAGATCGCGAACATCACGTCGATCCCGTGCCTGGCAGCGGCCGGCACGGCGCGATCGAGGAACGCCTGGTCGACGATCGTCGTCGGATTGGCCGGGTCCCAGAAGACCGCCATCCGGTTCTCGGACATACCGAGCTGCGTGAGCAGGTCGAAGAAGCCCGCGCCGCCGTCGTTCGCGTACTTCCCGGCGTCGTCGGCGACGCCGAAGGTCGTGCTCGAGGCACCGCCCGCGAGAGCGAGCGCCGCGCACGCGCAGGCAAGGGCTGCGGAAAGTCGCCGCATGGCCCTGTTGTCGGCAGCTCAGGGCGTCAGTTTGAGCACTGCATCGAGGAGTTTTCCCGCGCCGAAGCGGACCGGGTCGTCGGCCGGCAGGCCGGTCTCGGCTTCTGCGGTGGCAATCGCGGCGCGAGCCGCGTCCTCGGAGACGGCCGAGCTGTTGAGGGCGATCGCCGCGACCTTCGCGGGCCGCAGGCGTAGCGACATCCGCTCGTGGAGATCGACCAGCTCCGCCAGGCTGAGGATCGGGCTCGCCGTCGGATCGCCCTCGACAACTGTCCGCCCCACCTCGTGGCAGAGGACGTACAGGTGCGGCGCGCTGCCGTGGATGAGGCCGAGCGTCACGCCCGAGTAGACCGGATGCAGGATCGCGCCCTGACCCTCGACCCAGAGGAGGTTCCCCCTGGTCGCGCCCTCGACGACGAGCCGCTCGGCCGCGCCGGCCAGGAAGTCTGAGACGACCGCGTCGACCGAGATCCCCCACCCCGCGATCGCGATCCCCGTCTGGCCCGTCGGGACGAAGACGGAACGGAGGCCGCGCTTGCGCGCCTCGAGGTCGAGCTCGCAGGTGGCGGTCATCTTCCCGATCGCGCAGTCGGAACCGACGGTCAGGACGATCGTGGCGTCGACAGAGAGGTTCTCGCCCGTCGCCGTGCTCAGATCCGTGGGCGGCTCGCGGAGGTCGCGCAGCTCGACGCCGTGACGGGCGGCGAGCCCTGAGAGCCCGGGAGTGTCGTGGAGGCGCACGTGAAGACCGTTCTCGATGTCGAGCCCGGCGGCGACACATGCCTTGAGCAGCTCCTGCCAGTCGCCCGGGAAATGACCGCCCTGGGTGACGACGCCGACGAGAGCCGTGTCCGGTTCGAGCGGCAGCGCCTCGTCCACCGTGGCAACGATCGGCAGGCCGTCGTCTGTCTCGCCGGCGCGTTTCGTGTCCAGGATGGCGACGACGGACTCGCGCCGGTACCGCATCACGCCGCGCATCGTCTTGCCGTAGTGCGGGTCGTGCGAGAAGCCCTCCGCGAGGATCAGGTATCGCTTCTGCGACGGTTTCGTCTCGGTGCCAGGCACGGGACCTGTTCAGTCGCGACGGGTGACGCCGAGGCCCGGCGCCTCGGACGGAAGCTGCACGCCGTCCGTGAGCTCGACCCCGGGCCACGGGTCCTCCGCGAGGAGCACGTTGCCGTCGAGGTCGACGTGGTCGCAGAGTGACGCCACCTGGGCCGCCGCTGCGATGCCGAGACCGGACTCGAGCATGCACCCGAGCATCACGCCGAGCCCGAGGGCCCGCGCTGCGTGGGCCATGCGCACCGCTTCGCGGATACCGCCCGACTTGGCGAGCTTGATGTTGATCCCGTGTGCGCGCTCGGCGCACGCCGCGACATCGCCGAGCCGGTGGCAGTCCTCGTCGACGTAGATCGGGATCGGCGACTCCGCCTTCAGCCGCGCACCGCCGGGGTCACCCGCTGGCAGAGGCTGCTCGCAGTAGTCGACGCCCAGCTCGGCGAGCTGCGGGACCGAATCGAGTGCCTCGTCGAGCGTCCAGTACTCGTTCACGTCCACCTGCAACGGCAGCTGCGTCGCGTCGCGGACTGCGCGCACCCGGTCGACGTCACGACCGTCCCGCGCGCCGAGCTTGAGCTTCAGCCGCAGGAACGAGTCGCTTGCCCGCGCAGCACGCCGGGCCATGTCGTCGGGGTCGCCGAGCCAGATCGTCCAGGACGTTGGCGGCCCCTGCCTACGTAAGCCGAGCAGCTTCCACACGGGCTGGCCCAGAAGCTTCCCCTGGAGGTCGTGCAACGCAGCGTCGATCGCCGAGCGGGCCGCCCATTCCGCGGGCGCCAGGCGCGACTCGATCTCCTCGAGCGCGAACGGATCGTCTCCCAGGGCCTCGGCATGCTCCTCGACGTACGCGAGCGCCGACTCCGCGGTCTCCGAGTACCGCTCGATCGGAGCAGCCTCGCCGAAGCCGGAAACCCCGTCGTGGGTGATCTCGACGTGCACGACCTCGGCAACGTCGGTCGCGTCTCGTGCGATCACGAACGTCTCGGCAAGCTCGAGCCTGGCGATCCCGGCCGTGATCTCCATCGGGGCTAGACTAGACGGCCCGCGCCTGTAGCTCAGGGGATAGAGCGTGCGCCTCCGGAGCGCAAGGTCGCAGGTTCGATTCCTGCCAGGCGCATCCTTACTCCCGGGGGTATGCGGGAAGCCGCATTCCCTCAAGTGTCGGACGTGTCAGCGGTGCCAGGTTGTGCAGGGCGTGCGTGCCCCGGTGGTGTTCACGGCTGTTGCCGATCATGGCGACGGCATAGCCCCTAGCTGTCGGCGGGCTCTTCCGGGCCGGGCGGGATGAACTTGGCAGGCCGCAAGCCCCCGTACTCGCGACGGGCAGCCGGAACCTGGGCACCGATGCCGAGCTCCGATTCGACCGCGTCGATCAGCATCGTCGATCGCCTCTCCCGAGAGGCATCGAAATCGCACGCTGCGAACTGAACCGCCTCTGAACTCGAGATGCCAGTGGGGCCTTGAAGGTGCAGGCGACCCTCGGCTGCCCCGAGTGCGGGAATGATGCTCCTATAGCGCGTCAAGTCATCTGCGGCTGCTGTTGTTCGAGGAGTCGGTAGAGGTGGCGGGCGAGG
>DATDDZ010000206.1:0-2402 GCA_036523555.1 Gaiellaceae bacterium | reverse complement strand
GAGAGCTTCGCCGAGCGAACGGGCTGCCGCTGCGATCTCCACTTCCGGGCTGCCGGCCGGCTCGACTTCGAGCGCGAGGTCGAACGACGCGTAGGTCGCCATCAGGACGAGGAGGTGATCGAGCACCGGTAGTCCAGTGCCCACATTCGTGTCGCCGCGTCCGGCCACGTTCATCCGCACGCTTGCACGGCCCTGTCCCGTCGCAGCCATGACGACGGAGCGTATAGGAGCGAATGCGCGTCAACGGGTTGGCGGCTTGCCAATACGCTCAACGGCCAGCAGGTGCGGGGTTAGAGGTCGACGCGCTCGATCTGTGCGCCGAGCGCGCGCAGGCGCTCGTCGATGCGCTCGTACCCCTTGTCGATCTGGTAGACGGCGCCGATCGTCGACGAGCCTTCAGCGCAGAGGCTTGCGAGCAGCATTGCCATGCCGGCCCGGATGTCGGGGCTCTCCATCCGCTGGCCGCGGAGTGTCGCCGGACCGTTGACGACCGCGCGGTGCGGGTCGCACAGGATGATCCGTGCGCCCATGCTGACGAGCTTGTCCGTGAAAAACAGGCGGTTCTCGAACATCTTCTCGAACATCAGAAGCGTGCCGCGCGCCTGCGTCGCGACCGTGAGCACGACCGAGGTGAGGTCGGACGGAAAAGCGGGCCAGGGCCCGTCCTCGATCTTGGGGACGTGACCGCCTAGGTCGTCCTTGATCACGAGCTCCTGGCGCGGCGGAACGCGCACCGAGCCCTCCTCGAGCTCGACCGCCACACCGAGCCTCTCGAACCCGTGCAGGATCGAGACGAGGTCGGCCTCCCGCACGCCGTCGATCGTGATGTCACCGCCCGTGATCGCGGCCAGCCCGATGAAGCTGCCGACCTCGATGTGATCTGGGCCGACCTCCCACTCGCCGCCGCCGAGCCTCTCCACTCCCTCGATCCGGAGGACGTTCGACTCGATCCCCTCGATCCGCGCACCGAGTGATCCGAGGAAACGGCAGAGGTCCTGGACGTGCGGCTCGCACGCCGCGTTGCCGATCACTGTCTCACCGGGTGTGAGGACGGCCACCATGACCGCGTTCTCGGTCGCCATCACGCTCGCCTCGTCGAGGAAAACATTCCCGCCCCTGAGCGCACTGCCGCGGATCTCGTAGCGAAGACCGATGTCGACCTGCGCTCCCAGCTCCGCGAAGGCGTGGATGTGCGGGTCGAGCCTCCGGCGGCCGATCACGTCGCCGCCCGGCGGCGGCGCACTGACGCCGCCGAGCCGCGCCAGAAGCGGCCCGGCGAGCAGGAAGGACGCTCGCATCCGGCTCGCCAGCTCGTCGTCGAGCTCCTGCTTCGACACGTCCGCGGCCTGGACCTGGACCTCGTTCGGCCCGGTCCAGTCGACGTCGGCGCCGACGTCGCTCAGCAGCTCGAGCATCGTCTCGACGTCGGAGATCCGTGGCACGTTGCGGAGGGTGACGGGCTCGGTCGTCAGCAGACAGGCGGCGAGGATCGGGAGGGCCCCGTTCTTGTTGCCGGCCGCCCGAACCCGGCCGGAAAGGGGACGTCCGCCCTCGATCGCGAAGGCTTCCGCCGCGTGGCCGATGACCGCGGTCTGAGCCATCGCGGTAGCCTACCCACCACCGTGGAGCCCACACGCGAACGCGCCTGGGAGACGCTCACGAAGTACACGCAGGCCGAGGCGCTGCGGCGGCACGCGCTCGCTGTCGAGGCATCCACCGGGTGGTACGCGCGCCATTTCGACGAGGACGAGGAGCGCTGGCGGGTGGTCGCCCTCCTCCACGACTTCGACTACGAGATCCACCCGACGCTCGACCAGCATCCCCAGGACGGCGCGGCCATTCTCCGCGAGGAGGGCTATCCCGAGGACGTGATCGAGGCCGTGCTCTCACACGCCGAGCATCTGTCCATGCCCCGGGACACGCTCCTCAAGAAGACGCTCTTCGCCTGCGACGAGCTCTCCGGCTTCGTGCACGCGTGCGGGCTCGTCCGCCCGACAGGCCTCGACGGCCTCGAGCCCAAGTCGGTGAAGAAGAAGCTCAAACAGCCGTCGTTCGCGGCCGGTGTCCATCGCGACGAGGTGTACGCCGGGGCGGAGGGGCTCGGGCTCGAGCTGGACGACCACATTCGCAACGTCGTCGCGGCGATGCAACCGATCGCGGCCCAACTCGGCCTGCGCACGGCCGAGACGGCCGAGACCGCGTGACCCCGCAGCTCGACTTCTTCGGGATCGTCGTCAGCGACATGGCGCGATCCGTCGCGTTCTACCGGCTGCTCGGCCTCGACTTTCCCGAGGGCGCCGAACAGGAGCAGCACGTCGATGCGCCACTGCCTGGCGGCATGCGGTACGCCCTCGACACGGAGCAGGTCATGCGCTCGTTCGACCCCGACTGGCGGCGGCCGG
>DATDDZ010000205.1:0-2039 GCA_036523555.1 Gaiellaceae bacterium | reverse complement strand
TCCGGTTCGTCTCGCGCCGACCCCATGCCGCGGATTGCCGCGCGCATCGCGCTCAGGTCGATGCGCCGGCGCAGTCTAGCGGCGAGCCGCGAGATGAGCGGCTCGACTCCCCGACGGTAGTCGAGGAGCTCCTCGAGCTCCTCGCGGCGGGCGAGGAGACGGGAGATCAGCTCGTCGAGCACGACTGTGTCTTCGGCGGGCTCCGACACGAACGTGCCGCCGCGCCGGCCGCGGCGCGACTCGACCAGCCGGTCGGCCGCGAGCTCCTTCAGCGCGAGCTGGATCGTCGGCCGGCCGACGCCGAACATCGCCGCGAGCTCCCGCTCCGACGGCAGCGACTCTCCGGGCGCGATCAGGCGCAGCGCGATATGCCGCCGGATCTGCTCCGCCACGTACTCGTGCGCCTTCGGCTGCTGGAGCCGGTTGAAGCGCACGGGGCTGCGCCGAATTGCGACGGCCATCTCAGACGAGCCCCGCGACGCGGCGGATGAACGCGTCCAGCAGCTGCCACGAGGTCTTGCGGTTCTCATCGGCGCGCGCATGCGTCTGCTCGAGGAGCGCGTCGGGATCGACGCCCTCGGCGTCGAGCTCGTGGCGGTAGACGCGCACCCAGTCGTCCATGATCGTCGGCGTCACTTCCGGGTGGAACTGCACGCCCATGCTGCGGCCGATCACGTACGCCTGCGGGCCGACATCGGTGTCGGCGACCACAGTGGCGCCCGGCGGTGCGGTGAACGTGTCGAAGTGCCACTGGAACCACGGGCCTTCGGGGACGAGCTCCGGATCCTTCGTGCGCACGGGGAGCCAGCCGATCTCGGACTCGCCGGCCCGGAACGACTTCCCGCCGAGCTCCCGCGCGAGCTGCTGGCCGCCGAAGCAGATGCCGAGCACCGACACGTCCGCGTCCACCGCCTTCCGCAGCAGCTCGCGCTCGCGCGGAATCCATGCGATGTGGTCGTCGAAGGCTGCGAACTCCGAGCCGAGCGGGACGATCAGGTCGAACTCGGATGGGTCGACGTCACGGTCCTCGACGTCGATGCGCAGCTCCTCGATCTCCGCGTTGTGGTAGTCGAGCCAGTCGTAGACGAGCCCGCCCGGCGTCGCGCGCTCGTGCTCGACGATCAGCGCGCGCACCTTGCCGTTCTCGCTCATGCGGGCACCGGCTCCAGTGCCTGCTGCGCGACCTCCCGCACGACTCCGGCAAAGCGCGAGACCATCTCGTCCAGCTCAGCATCCGTCGTCGTGAACGGCGGCGCGAAGAGGCTCTGGTCGCCGGCGTAGCCGTCTCGCGTCGGCTGCGTCGAGAGGATCACGAGGCCCCGCTCGAACGCGAGGTCGTCGACGCGCCCGGCGACACGGAGCTCCGGAGGAAGGAACTTCCCGCTGCGCGGATCGGCGTACTCGATCCCGAGGAGGTAGCCGTGGCCGCGCACCTCGGCCACGATCGGAACGTCCGCGAGCGCCTGCTCGAGCTCGCCGCGCAGACGCGCGCCACGTTCTCGCACTCGCTCGATCAGCCCCTCGCGCTTGATCACGTCGAGGACGGCAAGGCCGACCGCGCAGGGAAGCGGCGCCCCGTCCCAGGTGTGTCCAAGCGTGAACTTGCGTGACCCCGCGGCGACCGCGTCGTACACCGGCTGCTTGCAGAGCACCGCGCCGATGGCGGCATAGCCCGCGCCGAGCCCTTTCGCCGTGGCGAGGATGTCGGGCACGAGCGGCGTCTTATGCGCTGCGAACCACTCGCCCGCACGACCGATGCCGGTGACGACCTCGTCGAAGAGCACGAGGAAGCCGTGCTCGCGCCGCCGTTCCTCCAGCCCCTCCCAGAACCGCGGCGGCGGCGTGTACGCGGGCAACGCGGCGGCGCTGATCCCCTCCATGAAGAACGCGGAGACGTTGTCTGGGCCGGCTTCCTCGAGCGCACGGTCGAGCGCCTCGAGCGCCTCCTCGCCGGTCGGGTCGAAGTGCCGTGTGCTCGGCGGGATGTGCAGGTGCTTCGCGAGGTACGGGCCGAGCGGTCCTTGCAGGCCCGGGCGTCC